>JBARZO010000295.1:0-1616 GCA_049650165.1 Rubrobacteraceae bacterium | reverse complement strand
AGCCCCGCCTCCGGGCTTGGAGGGCGCGGCGCCGGAATTGGCCCCCATACTGCCCCCCGCCAGCCGACGGAGCTCCTCGAGGTTGCTGGAGCGCTTCTCCGCCTCCTCGCAGGAGATGGCGCCCTTGCGTAACAACTCGACGAGGGCGGCGTCCATCGTCTGCATACCGAACTTGCCACCGGTCTGCATGGCGGAGTAGATCTGGTGGTTTTTGCCTTCCCGGATGAGATTTCTGACACCCGGAGTCGGCACCAGTATCTCACACGCCACGGCCCGCCCCTTTCCATCGCGACGGGGTATGAGCGTCTGGGTTATGACACCCTGCATCGCGTTGGCGAGCTGGGTCCTTATCTGGGCCTGCTGATGGGACGGGAACACGTCGATGATACGGTCTACCGTCTGCGGCGCGTCCTGGGTGTGGAGCGTACCGAAGACGAGATGGCCCGTCTCAGCGGCGGTTACGGCGAGCGAGATGGTCTCCAGGTCGCGCATCTCGCCGACGAGTATTACGTCCGGGTCCTGCCGGAGAACGTGCCTTAGGGCTTCGGCGAAACTCTTCGTATCCTGGTTGACCTCACGTTGGTTAATGATGCACTTCTTGTGCTGGTGCAGGAACTCGATCGGGTCCTCAACGCTCATGATGTGCTCGTTGCGGGTCTTGTTGATCCGGTCGATCATCGCCGCCAGCGTAGTGGACTTACCACTACCGGTCGGCCCGGTAACCAGGACCAAACCGCGCGGTTTCTCCGTCATATCCTCTACGGCCTTTGGAAGACCGAGATCCTGAAAGCTCATGACCTCATGGGGTATGGTTCTAAAGGCTGCTCCGAGTGAGCCTCGCTGAAAGTACACGTTCACACGAAAACGTGCTGTGCGCGGGAGAGAATAGGCGAAGTCCAATTCCCAGTTGTTCTCCAGCTTCTGTCGCTGTTCGTTAGACAGAACATCGTAGATAATTTCCCGGGTCATGTTCGACGTGAAAGGCGGATAATCCAGTGGCTGAACTCCTCCGCTCACCCGGATCATAGGCGGCAAGCCCACGGTTACATGCAAGTCGCTCGCCCCCGCATTCACCGCGTCCAGTAGATAGTCGTTCAGCCCGGTCTGAATCATGCGCGCCCCTTCGTTCTAATACTCGTTATTCCGGTGTGTGTTCGTCCCGGTCCGCCGAAAGCTTTTTAGATCCTTGCGGCTCATACCACAGTCCTGAGGACTTCTTCCATAGTGGTAAGGCCTTGGGAGGCTTTCACCAGCCCATCTTCCCGCAGCCGGACCATACCGGCATCTTCTGCTGCCCGGGCAACTTCGTTCGTCGAGACCCGGCGGAGCACCATCTCCTTCAACTCGTCGGTAACGATCATCATCTCGTAGAAACCGACCCTTCCCCTGTAACCGGTGCCGCTGCAACGGTTGCAGCCACAGGCCTTATGGAATTGCATATCCTCTTCATCTATTAAATGGAAAGGGAAATTCATTTCTTCGAGCACTTCGCGTTCGATCCCGGCGGGCTGCTTGCAACGTTCGCAAAGCCTACGGCCAAGCCGCTGGGCAATCACACAGTCCACGGCAGAAGAGGTTAAGAACGGCTCGACGCCCATCTCCGTAAGCCGGGTCAA
>JBARZO010000294.1:0-3692 GCA_049650165.1 Rubrobacteraceae bacterium | reverse complement strand
GGTTCTGGCAGGTGCTGCTCTCCATCGGATTATTTTTCTGGGTGTTCATGCTCTTCCGGGTTATGCGCGGACGGCTTGGGAGAGAACACATGGGCAACATGCCGTGGCTCTTCTTCTTCGCGGCGTTGGCGATCCCGGCCTTCTACTCTGTAGGCCTGATCGCCCGCCCCGGCGCCAGCTTCCCCACCGCCGACTACTGGCGCTTTATGGTAGTGCACCTGTGGGTCGAGGACTTTTTGGAGCTGTTCACGACCGTGATGGTCGCCTACATCTTTGTTCTGCTCGGCGTCGTACGCGAGCGGGTGGCACTCATCGTAATCTTCCTGGACATAATCCTATACTCGATGGGCGGTGTGATCGGGACGATGCACCATCTCTACTTCTCCGGTACTCCGGCAGAGCACATGGCCCTGGGAGCGTTCTTCTCCGCCGCCGAGGTCATCCCCCTGACCTTCCTTACGGTAGAGGCCTGGAGCTTCCTGCAGCTCGGGACGCAGCAGGAGAGACGATCGCAGACGCCGTTCCCGCACCGCTGGGCGGTCATGTTTCTGGTGGCGGTTGGTTTCTGGAACTTCCTCGGGGCCGGTATCCTGGGATTTCTCATCAACCTGCCCATAGTCTCCTACTATGAGATCGGAACGGCCCTCACCTCGGCGCACGCCCACGGGGCGATGATGGGTGTCTACGGTATGCTCGCCGCCGGGTTTGCTCTCTTCTGCTTGCGGTACCTGATCCCCGAAGACCGATGGTCCGATCGGGCGGCAAAGATCAGCTTCTGGTCCCTTAACATAGGACTGGCGTGGATGATCTTCGCCACCCTCTTCCCCCTCGGCATCCTCCAACTCTACGAGTCCGTCGGCACCGGCTACTACGAAGCCCGCTCCCTCCAGTTCCTGACCGGCGATACGGTGGCGCTGCTGGAGTGGATGCGGCTGCCGGGCGACGTGGTCTTTATCGGTGGCGGCGTGCTGCCGCTACTCTACATCTGTTACCTGGGCGTCCGTCACACGGTACCCCGGACCACGCTAGAGGAGCCCGAGGACATCCTCTTCACCGAGATCACCGAGCCCGAGACGACGGGGACCCGCGAATGACAGTTCTGGGAAGTATCCATCCCGAGGTGTTGCTAATGAGCGGTTACGCATTGTTGTTGCTCGCCGCGGCCCTGGGCATCGAGCGGATGGCCCGGTACTCGCAGCAGCGCTCCGAAGAGTACGAGACCCTGGGCTTCGTCTACCACGAGAACCGCGACGCCTGGGAGTGCCCCGAGGGCCAGTACTTGTGGCGTAGCACGGGAGACTCGGACCACTCGTTCGTCCGCTACCGGGCAAAGGCGCACATGTGCAACACCTGCCCCTCCAAGAAAAACTGCACCGACTCCGACAGTGGGCGGGAAGTCCGGCGCTCCCTCGCCCCCTGGCCCCACTCTGAGGTCGGGCGCTTCCATCGCGGCCTCTCCCTCACGCTCATCCTACTCGCCGGACTCATACTCATGGTCGAGGCGCTGCGCCATCACCAGCCGGTCGAGTTGATCATACTGGGCGTCCTGCTCTTCGCAGTCGCTACAATGGCCCGGCACATGCTCTCGGCCTTCCACTCCAGCCCGGCGAACTTCCCTTCCGCATCGCCTACCATCCTTAAACCTACAAAACGCCGGTCGTGACCGGCGTGATGAAGACGGATAGAGTCAATAGTACACCTCCAGGCCGTATTAGACACCACGACCGGCAAGGAGTGATCATCGCTCAAAACCATCTAAGCCACTGTCGCACCGACGAAAAATTCTCGCCGAACCGATTTCCCGGAAGAGCACCTTGTTCAAGATGACTTACGCGCATTTGAGACTGACATAGCCTGGAACTCAACCTTCCGTACGAAAGCTCTTGTAGTAATGCTAGGGCAAAGATGTGCTTCCGCCCTGATCAAGATTGATCATTCTCCCGAATTACGCTCGTGTATGTCGCTCAGCACACTTCCCCGCTCGGTGGCCCCGATCCTGCGCGTCGCAAGCTCCGCATATTCCTCCTCCAACTCCGAACCCACGAAGAAACGATTGAGTTGCTTGGCCGCGACGGCGGTTGTGCCGGAACCGGCGAATGGATCGAAGACCAATGCGCCTTCTTTCGTAGATGCCAGCAGCGCCCGCCGTATGAGCCGCAAGGGTTTCTGAGTCGGATGGTAACCGTGGAGCTTCTCAGCCTTCGGAACCGTGCGTATCCGCCATACGGAGGAGACCTGCCCGGCGGGGTCCGGGCTGTTTATGAGCTCGTAGTTGAAGGTGTGGCGGGCTCCTTTACCTTTGCTGGCCCAGAGGAGGGTTTCATGTGAATGAGTGAATGTGGTGTGCAAAGCGTTTGGGGTCGCATTGGGCTTTTGCCAGATGATGTCGTTGATGATCCGGTACTGAAGCTGCTGCAACGCGAATCCCAGGCTGAATATGATGTGCTGCGTGCCACTAACCCAGAGCGTTCCGTCCGGCTTGAGAATGCGCCGCGCCGCCTTCAACCAGCGCAGGTTGAATTTGTGGTCTTCCCTTAGTCCCCTGGAACGATCCCAAGTCCCTTTGTCCACCGACGCGAGCCGTCCACTCTTCACGGTTACGCCGCCGGTCGAGAGCCGGTACGGTGGGTCCGCAAAAACCGCATCTACGCTCTCCGCGGGCATGAGGTTCATAAGCTCCACGCAGTCCGCCCGGTAGACCATCGCGCCCGGCTCGCCGTAGGATTCGAAATCTCTAAGGTCCACAGAAGATATTTTAAGTCAAAGAGATACTAATAAGATACTGGCCTACCAGGCGCGCGTTGCAAGTCGCTCCGAACGAATCAAATCGCAGAGAACCATTCGGTATTCACCTCGACCACCTCCACTTGCTTGGTTACGACGCCGAGCTTGAGATCTCTCAATTTGTCGATCAACTGTTCACCATCAATTATGTCTATCGGCGGAGCACCATCTCGTGTTGCCTCCATGCTGGCGTCACGGGTAAAGCTACCCGTCGTAATGATCAGACCCTTGTCAGCTCTACCAACCATGGCGCCTCGGAAGTCTCTGACAACGCTCGAAGAGATGGTATTCCTGTAGCGCTTGCACTGAAAGATAACCGGGAAGCTGATCAACCCAGCCAACCTCACTATTCCGTGACCATCAATCCCACCATCGCCAGAGCGCCCTGTGACCTCCACTTGTATGAAACCAGATTCTCTCAACACACGCTGACACAAACGTTCGAAAGCATCCGGCTGCATCTCTAAAAGCGTGGCAAGAAGCGTTTCGCGCCAAGAAGCCATCTCTTCTTCACCGGTATCTGGTTTAGTCTCTCTTTCGTCAACCTCCATCAACTCTGTTCGACCTTGCCGTTCTCGGACTGACTGCTCTCTAACGAACCTAACCACGGTTTGTGGATCCACCTTCTTGATTTCGTGCCCACGAGGAGTGAGCGCCCACACTCCGCGAGTAGAGTTTGTTATCAGGCCATATTTCTTCAGGTACGTACGCGACCAGGCCAACCTATACTCGAGTTCGGTAAGGTTGGCCTTCCCGAGATGCGATTGCTCAACTACGACCTGCGGCAATCGCGAATCTTCGATCACCTGTTCAACGAGTTCGGTTATGGAAGCACTGCCACCTAACTTGCGAAGACCTTCCAAAGTAGGGTTGAGAAGTTTCTCATATGCTGGAACATCCACCATTTG
>JBARZO010000293.1:0-5041 GCA_049650165.1 Rubrobacteraceae bacterium | reverse complement strand
GGTCCGTACAGCCTGGGCTTCATGTACGTGGACGAGGCTTACCGGGAAGGAACCCCGATCGAGCAGAACTGGATCGTACGCGAAGGCAGCCAGGACTTCGCCCGTCTCGTCGAATACCGGGACGGCTACGCTCCCGGCGCCCGACGATACGACGTTGGCGAGCGGAGCAACTTCACCCTGCTCCCGATGGCGAACGCCGCGATGCAACAAGTGTTGAACTGGGGCGTCGAGAACGTCTCAGAAACGGCCGGTACGCTAACCGACCTCATAGAGAAAGAAGCGGCGGAACTCGGCATCGAAGTGGTACCGACGAAACTTCGAGGGCGACACATGATCGGGTTGCACCTCGGCCCCACGGCTCCCCCGGATCTCGCCACCCAACTAGCGGACCGAAACGTCTTCGTCAGCGTGCGCGGCGAAAACCTCCGAGTTTCGCCACACCTCTACAACACTGAAGAAGATATAAAGCGTCTCTTTGAAGTGTTGGCGGATGTTCTATAGGCAACAGCCGCAAGTAGAGCTCGGTCGCCATCGAGTATGGTTATTCTCCGGTACTGATCCGCTCTATTCTGGCCCAGGGTAGAAACTCGTAACTTGCGTGGTCTCCGCTCTGGTGCCGCACGTCGAGCAGTATTCCTGTCTCGTCCCGGTCGCAGACGTAGCCCACCAAGTCCGTACCGGTGCGGGCGGCCACCGAGACGAAGTTTCCTCGTTGTAGAAACCCGGAGATCTTTGGCGCATCCTCTCCCAAGCCTTGCCCGACCTTTTCTTCACCCTCCAAAGATCACCCCCGGTCTCGTATCTTCTCGTACCAGGGTACACCAGCGCGGACGCCGGCGTATTAGCTAATAAAGTCTTCCAGGGGAATCGCCTCTGTCGTGCCGGATTCAGGATCTACAACGGCGTAACCAGCGCCGGCCTGGCGGGCGATGAGCGCGTGGCGACCGAGGCCGTCAGCGTCGTCTATGGTTGCAAGCTGGTCGGGGAGCTCCAGGTGCGCCGCTGTTTCCCGGAACTCGTACGCCTTCTCCGGGGAGCTAAAGAGGGCGGCCACCAGTAGCGGTCCGTCTTCATCCTCCACGGAGATCAGGGGTGCTTCACCCCGTTCGTCGGAGAACAGATACAACGGGAACGGAAACGAATCTTTCTCCCGAGCGGCGTGCTGCGCCACGTCGTCGGCGAAGAAGAGCCCGGTCCCGTTCTCAGCAACCACCAGGATATATTCCTCTCCCGCAATGGCGTAGGCCTCGACGGAGCCCCAGTCCGGCAGCTCCCGGGCTTCCAGACCCGCCATTGTCTTCATGCCGAACTCAGCCGCGCTATCGGAGAATTCTTCCGCCAGTTCCCGGGAGGCAAAGAGCGCACCCACGGTAGAGGATTCGCCGCCGATATCGGCATGGTCGAAGACGTCCGCACCGGAGCCGTCGATTAGTTTGAAGAGTGGTGGGTTTGGCAGGTCGTTCAGGGATAACTCTTTCATGTGTCGTAACCCAGAACCATCCGGAGTTGCCTGCGCTGTATAGAATCCGGCATACGCTTTACCGCCGTGTCCCGCACGCGGCAGAGCAACGGATGCTCTAGCTGGCCGACCCGTCCCATGCGCCGCGACAGGCGCACGATGACCGAAGTCCGAACCGTGCGGCGAGCCTCGTAGGATTCAAGGGCCGCCGCTATCCCGGTCTTCCCGCGCAGGCAATCGGCGAGCACGACCGCGTCCTCGATGGCCTGGCACGCTCCCTGGCCGAGGTTTGGGGTCATGGGGTGGGCGGCGTCGCCCAGGAGCGTCACGCGTCCCTCGCCCCAACGCTTCACCGGATCGCGGTCGTACACGTCGTCGCGACGGATGTCCGATTCGCCGGTCGCCTCTATAAGGTCCTTTATCGGATCGTGCCAGCCGCTGAACATTTCGAGCAAGGTTCGACGGCTACCGGTAGGCCCGTCGTCTCCTCTTTCCGGGGCGTTGCGGGTGGCGAACCAGTACATACTCCCGTTACCCATCCGGGCGCAACCGAACCTGGTTCCCCGCCACCAGGACTCGAAGCCTCCTCCTCCGGTGAGGAGGTCGTTTTGGTACTCCGCAACGCCGCGCCAGGCCGTGTATCCCGCGTAGACTGGTTTCTCGTCGCCGAGGAGTTGGTTCCGAATGGTGGAGTGGATGCCGTCGGCCCCGATCAGGAAGTCTGCGTTCAACTCGTCTCCGTCATCGAGAGACACTTTTACACCATCCTGATCCTGGGCGAAGCCCGTACAGCCAGCGCCGAGCCTGACGTTTTCCTCACCCAACTCTCGCAACAATTCGGCCTGAAGCTCCGCCCGATGCACGGCGAAACTCCCGGCCCCGACGAGTTCCGTAACCCGGTCGGCGGACAAACTAACCAGCACTTCACCGTTCCACGAGCGCAGCGTTCCCACCACCGTCGAGGCGCCTATGCCTCGCACCGCGTCCCCCAGTTGGATCTTGTCCAGCGCCTTTATCGCGTTCGCCCCGAGTAGCAGGCCCGCCCCGACCTCTCTGAGTTCCGTGGCGCGCTCCAGGACGACGGCTTCTATTCCCGCACGCTGCAGGGCTATAGCCGCCGTCAGACCGCCGATTCCAGCGCCGACGACTAGTGCTTTCAACAGGTTAGAGCAGGGACTTGTGTTTCACGAGTTGACGCGCCGTGGAGACGAGTTCCTCCGGGGTAAAAGGTTTGCGGAGGATTCGGACGGAGCCGTTCATCCGTTCGCCCATCATCCGGGCGGCGGGATCTTTTTTAGAGGTCGTGAGTACCACCGGAATCTTGGCGGTTTTGGGCATCGCTTTAAGGCAATGACAGGCTTCCAGGCCGCCCACCTGGGGCATAGAGATGTCCAGGATGATCAGGGCTACCTTCCGCCCCAGCGCCTCCTGGAGCGCCGTCTGACCATCGGAAGCCGTGATAACGCGAAAGCCGCCATCCTCCAGAGCATCCGCCGCCACCTTGAGGGTCTCGGGGTCATCATCAGCGAACATTACAGTAGGTCGGAAGTCCACAGCCCGCGTATTGTACACCCAGACAAAATTTTGGCCAGTAGGGGTCGATCTACCGACGAAAGTATCCACGTAGGTTAAACTTTGGGCTCAACTCCATCGGAAATCCGAGTTCGAGAGGTGACCGTGCAAGATCAGAAATATTTTCGCAAAGGCTTCAAGATGCGGGGCGACGTGCAGCATCTTCTGGACCGCGACTACCGCTCCGACGTGGTGGAGCAGGTTCGGGAGAACGGAAACTGCTTCGAGGCCGATGGCCTCACACTCCGGCTCGCAGACGAGTTCGGGTTCTGCTACGGGGTGGACCGGGCGGTGGACTATGCCTTCCAGACCCGGGAGAAATTTCCCGACAAGCGCATCTACATAACCGGAGATATGATCCACAACCCCTCCATGAATGACCGCCTGCGCGAAATGGGCATCGAGTTCCTGTCCGAAGGCTTTAACGGCAACCCGGACCGGTTCTTCGACTCCCTCGGACCCGAAGACGTAGTGCTACTACCCGCTTTCGGCGCCCCGGTAGACTGGGTCAAAAAGCTCCGCGAACAGGAGTGCATCGTCGTGGACACGACCTGCGGCTCGGTCCTCTCCGTCTGGAAGCGCGTTACCCGCTACGCCAAAAAGGGCTTCACCAGCATCATCCACGGCAAGTACTATCACGAGGAGACCAAAGCCACCGCCTCGCAGACCTACAAAGACGACGGCAACGGCAAATACCTCATCGTCCGAAACCTGACGGAGACCGGATACGTCACGGACTTCATTCTGGGCCGCATGGACGCCGACGAGTTGAGAGAGAAGCTCTCTCACGGCATGGGACCGGGCTTTGATCCCGCAGAGGACTTGCAACGGGTCGGGGTGGCGAACCAGACCACGATGCTGATGAGCGAGACGTTAGCCGTCGGGGAAGAGTTGCGCAAGGCGATGGCCGAGCGTTACGGCGAAGAGAACGTAGACGACCACTTCGAGCTCTTCGACACCATCTGCTCCGCGACCCAGGATAGACAGGACGCGCTCTTCGACCTCCTGGATCAGCCGCTGGACGTCATGATCGTCATCGGGGGCTACAACTCCTCCAACACCACCAACCTGCCGATCATCGCCGACGAGCGGGGACCGAAGACTTACCACATAGCGAGCGGCGACTGCATCGAAGGCGAAGCCATCCGCCACAAGCCCGCCGGCACTCCACTGGACGCCAGCGAAGAAATCGAAGAGGAAGACTGGCTGACGGAAGGCCCGGTCCGCATCGGGCTAACCGCCGGGGCATCTACCCCGAACTCGCAGATAGGACTCGCCATCGGGCACATCCTAGAAGCCCGCGGCCTCCCACCGGAAGCCGCCCTCTCCTAAAGAAAGCTGACGGCTAAAAGCTTTCTAGAGTCCGATCTCCACTACTTTGCGGGCTATATCCGTAAACTCCTGGGCCTCCACGGAGCGGGAAGAGAACGCCTGCGTCGAGCCGTCGTCGAAAACGATCTGGACGGCTTCTTCACCCGGCGACTCGGCGCTTTGCAAGTAACTCCGCACGGCGACGGCAGCCCCTACCAGCGCCCCCAGAAAGACCAACCGCCTCAAAAGTTTCCCCATCATCACTCCCCTTCTCCCTGCAGAGCTTTCTCTATCTCGCCGCGCGCATTGCGCATGTCATAGAGCACGAGCCCTACACGGGCGTCCGGTCCGGTAGTTGTGGCCAAAGCGCCGTTCTCAAGTTTCACGACCAGAACGTGACCCAGATCCGTCTTCACCCTGACCTGCTCCGCGTTCTCCTTATCATTCTCCCGGGCGGTCCGTCCGGCTATATTGACCAGCGCGGCCAGCATAGCTTTCGTCCGCTCCCGGTCGACGCCCTCCTCGTGACGGGAAGCCAACAGCTCACCGTCTTTAGAGAGAACAGCACACGAATCAATATCTCCCGACAGCGACCGTAGGTTGCCCAACACCTGATCCAAACTTTCCCTCTCTCCGACCTGCTCTGACACGTTCTTCCTCCCATCCGCTAACAAGCTTCTTCCTGAGCCGCGCATTATA
>JBARZO010000292.1:0-6377 GCA_049650165.1 Rubrobacteraceae bacterium | reverse complement strand
GTTTTGTTCCGCGCTTTCGGGGGAAAGTTGTAAGCAATATAGAATGCAATTGTCCCCTCTACGAACGAAAGGAGATTCCGCTATGTCACCCAAAGGTTCCCCGAGACGCCAACAAGCGACAGATAGCGTACTGATGAACTGGTTAGGCCATCGCGTGGTTGTCAAGTACCTGGCCGGCCCGAACGAGCCCATGGACCCAGACGACGATAAAGGGATTGCCCACGCTCCGCTAGAGACTCGCTCGGGGGTATTCGAGCTACACCGTATCGGCCAGGTCGGTATAGAGGTCGGCAACACGCTGGAAGAGCGCAAGGAAGACAGAGTTACCCTGATACCGTGGGGCGCGATCCTCTCGATAAGAGGCAGCACGCCGCAGGAGCGAGGAGGAGCCGACGGTCGGATTCCCCCGGAGCGGATGGCTGAATTGGCGCGCAACGACCCGACCTGAGATTTGTAGGTCATAGATCCGGCATAGGAAAAATTTGCCTTTACTCCGTCAAGACTAACCGGATGGTGAGACGACCAACAGCACGCCGTTAGGGAAAGGAGCGACGACGAGCCGGTGAGATGAAGGCCCGGTTTAGAGATCAAAGAAGACCACAAACACCATAAGGCGTTTACCGTTCAGCTACGCAAACTTTTTGTACACCCCGATGTTGGTGGTATCTCGAACGCCCAATGCATCTTTTAACTCGTTCAAGGTCGCGCCACGACGGAGTAGACGAATGGCGAAGGTGTGGCGGAGGTTCATCGGGGAGACACGCCACATGCCGACCTGCTCGCAGCGCTTCCAGATGGCGTTCTGGAGTGATTTGGACGTGACTACGGGACGGGCGGCGCGGCCCACGATCAACTCCGGCGTCTCGTCTTTACGCGTATCCAGATAGCTACTGATTGCCTCTACGGTGTCCTTCGTGAGCCGTCGCCCGCGGGGGGCCAGGTGTGAACCGGGGCCGCCGAGGTGTATCTGGGCGGCGTCGAGGGCTACGTCGGCGCGGAGTACACCCCGGATCTCACTGACCGTAACGCCGGTATCCAGCATGAGCCGGATAACGGCGGCGTCGCGGGCGTCTTCGGGACGGTTTATTGGAAATGAAACGAGTTGCTTCGCTTCTTCCTCTTCGAGAAAGACTATCTGCTGGTCCAGCGGCTGGTGCATGGGCTCTATGGGATCGAAGTCCAGGTTCGCGTCCGTGCTGGTCCTGGCCCAATCTAAAAAACGTCTCACCGCCGCGTCTTTGCGATAAACGGTGAAACGTTTGCGGTTCTCGGAGAGTAGATGGTTGCGAAAATCCATGACGCTACCCGCACCCAGACTCTCTGCCTCCGTCAAGTTTTTTCCAGCGAGAAAGGCAGCAAATTCGCGGAGGTCGGCCTCGTAGAATTCGGCGGTTCGGGGGCTGGTGTGTTCGTCGTCGGCGAGGTGGGCGGTGAAATCCTCGATCAGGGCGTCTACTCTCATGCCAGCTATTTTAACGATAAATGCTCGTTCCCTGCTCTACCGGATGCCTCTCCGTCCGTTATCCCGGACGACGCCATGCGGCTTACGCTCTATCCACTTCACGAACTTTTCTATTTCGGGCCGGGTCTTGAGTGCTTCTATGGTGTTGTATTCCTGCTCCAATTCCTTCTCCGTGAAGGTCTTATGGATCTGCCGGTGACAGGCGGGGCAGAGCATCGCGACCTTCTGCATCCGCTCCCGGGTGAAAGTGCGTTTCGCACGCTTCTTGCGGTGGCGGCTGCGCGGGATGAGGTGATGCCGGGTGAGACGGGTCACCGGACGTCCACACAATTCGCACCCTTCCACATCGTTCGAACCGTAGCCCACGGTACGATACTTTAACCGCCTCCATAGTGAAAAACGGTGAGTGCTGCTACGTGAGCTACTCTCTTATAGGCGTCGCCCGCTCAGTACCCACCACCTCCACCGTCGTCTCCGCAACCGGCCGCCGCCAAGACGACGGTCAGTACGAGCAACAGTGCTCGCGCACGGTGGGCTGTGGCACCGCCCGAGAGCCCGTAGAAACACCCAAGAAGGGGGCCAACTTTTATCCCCGGCACGACTACCTCCTTTTTCGTCTTACTGAATCTTCGTTGGGCTTAGATCCAGATGTCCGAGGTTACGTCGCCACCCGGGTAGCGCATCTCGTGGGCCCGGGCGGGACCAGCAGGCTCTTCTCCGAAGTCCACGTAGAAGTCTTCGTTGATTTTCATGCCGCCGTTCTCGGTGTCGCAGTCTACCTGGAGCATGTAAGAACCTTCCTGGGCCATGCCAGGATAGAACTGGTTGTCCCAACTACTGTAGAGCGAGTTGGTGACGTAGAGGCGCTTGCCGTCGAGCGAGAGTTGAAGCATCTGCGGACCACCCCCCAGCTTTCGGCCATTTAGCTCGGCGCTCTTGCCGAGCAGGCCGCCACACCAGACCTGGCCGGTCAGCTTCGGGTTCGACGGGTCGGTTATGTCGTACTGGCGGAGGTCACCGTGCAGCCAGTTGGAGAAGTAGAGAAAGCGATCGTCCATCGAGAGCAGGATGTCCGTGATAAGCCCCGGTAGCGGCATGGGCCAGCCTTCGGCTTCCTCTCCAGGTACGTCCACGACTTTCTCGATCTTCCAGCCGCCGTTCTCCTTTTCCCAGTGGATGAGGTTAGAGCTAAGCGCCGCCCCGACGAAGCCGTGGGTGCTGTCGGGGTCGTGGTGGAATCGGACTTCGAGCGGGATCATGCCGTCTTCCCCGAGGTCTACGGACTCGGAGATTTCCCGCTTTCCCCAATCCCAGAAGTGGAGTTGCCGCCCGTACTTGCCCTCCGCCACCTCGGCCGGATCGAAGCCCTGTTGGTAGGTATTTGGGGCGGCCCACTCGCTGCTCACCATGACGTTGTGGCGCGGCTGGTACCAGAAATCGTAGTTGTATTGCATGCCGTCCATGCCGTTCTCCCAGCGACCGGAGACGTCGAAGTTCTCGTCCAGCATCAGGAATCCGCCGGGGCCGTTGCCCTCGCTGTCGCCGAGCATGGAGATCATGATATTTCCGTCCGCCAGACAGTGGACCGTGTGAGGCGCCGTCAGGTTCGTCTTCTCGACGATCTCCTCCGGTTCTATGACCTTATGGATCTTGGGCGCCTTCTCGTCGGAGGTGTCTATGATGTGGATGCGGCTCGAACGCTGGCCCGGCACGACCAGAAAACGCCGGGACTTGCTGTCGTCGTCGTGGCAGGAACTACAAGCATTCCATCCGAAATGGTGCAACTCGTCCCCGAGGTTCGGCATGGGAGTGCGGGCCACCACCTGAGAGTACGTCGAAGATTCCGGGTCTACGTCAACCGTTGCAAGGTAGTCCGGCTCCTCCACGTCCGTCCCGACGTAGAGCGCCACGGTGTAGAGGACTTTCTCCCTCTCCGCCTTCATGGCCTCTTCGGGCGTCGCGTATCCCGGCCCGCAGCAAGCATGGTCCTGGGAGCCCGTATCTTGTGCATCCGTCATAGTCTATTCACCTTTCCTGTTCCCGATAACTCCTATCGAGATTAGAGCACAACGCATCAGGTCTTACAATGAATTTATGGCGTTGCTCGGGGTGGCGTTGAGGTTAACGACCGCGGGTCAGATAGCGGGCGACGGTGTCGTGGGCGGCGTTTATTTCGGCTGTCAGACGCTCGGCGCGGGTGCGCTTGTCGGCGTCCGAGAAACGGTCGGGGTGGTAGCGTTTGATCAGGTCCCGACGCTTGCGGCTAATTTCCTCAAGATCGGCCCCCGGCAACAAACCAAGCCTCTCGTATGCCTTGAGCACCGGCGGAGGAAATTTCCTGGGCGCGAAGGTGGTCGAAGAGTATCTCCGCCGGTAAGAATTGTCCTGGGAGGAGCTGCTACGGGATGAGGTTTGCTCTCCGGCGCTGTTTTCTGAGGCCTGTTGCTCTTCCTCGCGCCGCCGCTCTTCTTCGGAGGTCCGCCATTCTTCAGCGGCACCGCGCCAGGCGGATTCGAAGGCTCCCCCGAAACTGTCCCGGAGAGTTTCACCCCGCTCGCGGCCCACCCTCAGAGTTTCGCGCAGGCGGTCATCCTCCTGGAGGTTCAGTACGAACCCCCGGGCGAGGCGCCCCAACCGGCGCGGGATGCTCAACGCTCGCGACGCTCCCGGGTGTTCCAATCTTCAGAGAGAGGGCCGGGACGACGCAACACCTGCGTCTCATCCATATCATCCGATTGCTCTTCCGTTCCGGGACGATGTAGGATTTGCGTCTCGTCGCCGGCGGAGTCCTCGGTCTCTTCGGCGGGTGGATTTCCGGCGGAAGTAGTGTCATCGTCGGACTCAGCGCTCTCGGCGGGCGGCAGTTCCTCGACGGGCTCCGGTTCCTCGACAGCAACCGGCTCTTCCTCAGGCAAATCAAAGAAGCTACGAACCAAATCCACCTCTTCGAGTCCCGATTCGGCCTGGGAGATCTTCTTCTCTTCCCCGGAGATGCCGTTGTCCCGCGCCTGGCGGAACTTCTTTATGTCATCCTCCAGAGCTTTGATCTCCTGCTCTTTGTAGCGTACCGCCTTGTCGGTGTCGTCCTGCAGTTTCTTTATGCGACTCTGACGCTGCTCGATTACGGAGTTGAGCTTCGACTCTCGGGCCCGGGTGGAAGTCCCGAGTTCTCCCATGCTTATGCCGGCGGCCTCCAGGGTTAGTCGAACGATGGGGACGGCGCTGCCGTACGGCACCTCATCCGGGATGCTCCGGATCACCTCCGCCGCCCGCTCTACGGTGAGTCCTTGTGGTTTCTCCATCGGCTCTTCGGGTTCGTCTCTCTCAAACCCTGAATCTCCCGAAGAGTAGATCATCGTTTCTTCTCCCTCCTCTTCGGGGGAGAACATACGGTTAAAGAAGCTACGGCGGGTGGATCGTTCTTCGCTCATTTGGTAGGCAATTCCTCCGTTACGGTGGTTGGCAGATGATCTACGGTGCGCGTTACTTCGTCCAGGCTGCGGCGGAAGTAGGAGATCCGCTCTCTCAACTGTGCGAGACCCGGCTCAACGGAACGGGGCGAGAGGCTGGTGTCTATGGAAAGAAGCTCCCCGCGAAGGTTCCCGAGCAAGCTCTCCACCCCTTCTAGCTGGGCGTTGATAACGCTTATACCCGAAAGTATGTCACCGTAACTGGCTAGTTCTTCCCGCCGGCTGGCGAGCGCACTCTCGAACGGCGCGCGAAGCTCCGAATCCGGCCCCAACGCCGACAGGTCTTTCTCCAGGTCCTTTATCCGACGCCGGATGCCGCGCCGGTCCACGCTCTCCAGGTGCTTCCGCAAGGCCGACCGCCGCCGCGCCAGCCGAACGGCGTCCTCGATCTCCCCAAGAATGGTGAAGATATCCTCTTCCAAGAGCGGACCGTACTCCTCGGGCAGGAGGTTCCAACTCTCCAGCACACCCTCTTGCAGCGCGGCGAGCTGTTTCATCTGAGAGGCAGAGACCCGGTCCATCCGCGCTACCCGGCCAAGTTCTCTAATGTTCTCCCGCGCCCGACCCCGCAACTCCCGCCGCTTGTTCTCTTTGCGATCCAACAGACGCTTACCCGTGTAAGCGGCGCCGGTTCCCAAAAGCGCCGCCAAGATATAAGCTCCATCGACGGCGGCCATAGTTCCGAGACCCGCGAACCCGCCGAACGGAATCAGCCGGTACAGGTTGTACGAGAGATTGCGCTTTCTAGCCACGGGGCTCCTCACCGGCGTCCTCGGTTACAGACTCCTCAGCCAGCGGTTCATCGGATAGGTCTCCATCTGGTGAAGGTTCTATGGGCTCCGGGTCTCGGAGTCCCATCTGAATCTCCATCTCTTCCAACTCGCGTTCGGCATCGAGGCGCTTTACGTCCACCTCGGCGGCGGCGATCTGACGCTCCGTGTCGCTCATGCCGAGCTCCCCAACCGCTTCGGCCTCGAAGGAAGCTTGCCGGATAGCCTGCCGGGCCTTGTCCAGGTCGCGGGACGAATCGGAGAGGGAGATGTTGGCCCGGGCTTCGTTGGCGGAGCGCATGGCGCGGGCCCGCTGGTTCTCTTCCATCAGGGAGGCCCGCTCGCGGACGAGGTCATTGTAGCGGCGTTCCTGCTCGCGGAAGGCTTCCTCCATCTGCTGGGAGTTCTGGCGGGCTTCTTCTAAGCGGCCCTCGATCTCGACCAGGCTATTGTGCGCCTCCTGTTTCTGCTGGACCAACTGGACGGCGGACTCCCGCTGGCCCCGACGCACCAGTTCCTGGGCCTGACGGTCCCGGGTATTAATAGTCTTCTGTTTGGTGGCGGCATCGTTAGCGAGCATTTTCTCGTAGGCCATCGTGCGGGCCGCGGCCACCTGGAGCTTTTTCAGGTTATCCAACTCATCCTGGACGGCATTCTCCAGGAGTATCTCAGGGT
>JBARZO010000291.1:0-5880 GCA_049650165.1 Rubrobacteraceae bacterium | reverse complement strand
CCACGCGCCCGCAGCGCCGCCGACTACGCCGAGAAGTATGTCGAAAACTGTATCTACGGGGGCGTTGGAAATCTGGGCTCCCATAGAGGCCAAAATCTGCTCCATGACCTCCCAGCCCCCGGCGCCTACCAGCCCGATAACAGTACCCGTAATAATGGCATGCCAGGGAGTGTTGAAGAAAATGTCGTCTCCACCGGCCCGGTAAATGATCTCCGCCGTCAAAGCAACGAGCACGAATGGGGTGACGGAATGCGCGATCTCATCGTATAGCGGGATGGGCTCGAAGAAGTGCCACATAAAGCCCGCCCCGTTGAGCACCACGCAAAAAGCGACCAGCGCCACAGCCCATTTCCACGGCATCCTATCTACCTCTCAAGTTTGTGTCCGCCGAACGTAACTCAAGAGAACCAGCCGGGGTCTCCCGGAAGACGTTTACCCAGCTCCGGACCCGTGCGAGGCTCCATCTCCTCTCTTTTGCTCCTGAGACGCAGACGCCTCACCGCCGCCCAGGGATAGAAAGCCTCTACCGCGTTCATGGAGTCAGGATTCAGACTAAGTACTATGCCTCGGTCGTTGACCTCGTCGAGTCGCCCCGTGAATTCTTTGGGATTTCGTATAGACAGAGCGACTATTACAATTTCCCCTATCCACGATTCAGGTCTAGTTTTAGCCAACGCAGCCTTTCCATATTAAAGATTTGGTCTACATTTTACCCCTGGCATGAGCATACAGCACTCCGAGTCTTAAACCTCGTGGCAATGGCGACAGCGGGCCTCGTAACTCTCTTCGGACCCGACCTGGATCGTCGGTGCCGTGGCGGGCGCGGGCAAGCCGTCTATGAGGCGTTGCGAACGCGAAGCGTCCCTTCCACACCGGGCACAGATCGCACGCAGCTTTACGACCTCGTCGGCGACGGTGAGCAAGGCGGGCATCGGCCCAAAGGGTTGGCCGCGAAAGTCCATGTCGAGGCCCGTAATTATCACCTCGTATCCCCGGTCAGCGAGAATCCCGCATACCTCCACTATCCCGTCGTCGAAGAACTGGGCCTCCTCGATGGCTACCACGTCGGTCGAAGCCTCTACGCCCGGTAGGATCTCTTTACTCGTGGAGACGGCAAGCGCTTCGTGCAGCGCGCCGTCTTGCGACCGAATTTCCGTCATCTCAGAGCGCGTGTCGAGCGCGGGCTTGAAGACCTGGACACTCCGGCGGGCGTACAGTGCGCGGCGCACCAGCCGGATCAACTCCTCCGTCTTACCCGCGAACATCGAACCCGCAATAACGGTCAAAGCCCCGGACATCCGTCCATCCACGTTTACCGGCACTACTCCGTCTCCCCCAGCGTCTTGCGGTATCGTCCGGCGCGGGCTTCCATCCCCGGCAAACGCCGATCCGCCGAACGCTGCGCCCCACGCGGCATCCTTCCGCTCCGGGCGAGCCGCATATACGCTTCCAAAACCCGTAAGGCTTCCCCATAGTTTCTCCGCTGCTCGAAAAGACCGGCGAGCCGCTCATACGAGTGGCTATCCATGAACCCTTCGTCCACGCTCTGTTCGTAGAGTTCGGTAGCATAGTCAACCTCGCCCCGCTGCTCCGCCTCCATTGCCGAGAAGTTTCGCTCCAGAGCCTCTTCGTACCCGTACAACGGGTCTTCGGGAGTGCCGACCTTCTCGATCCCCTCGACGCCCAGCCCCGAAGTTTCGGAAGCTCGCGACTTCCCCCCGGAGCCAAACAGCCGACTTATCCTCTCAAAAACCATCGCCGTAGATACTAAATCATCTCTAAAGAAAGAGTGAGACTCGAGTGTTTAGTGTTCGCAAATATCGTGAACACCTGACTTCAGTTGTTTTTTCACTACTTCAACGTTTTGCTGTCGGCAGAAGTGATGCTAGGCTTCAAGAATGCAACCTCACACAAGAAGAGCGATTTCATCTACCCGACCCTAGCCGCGTCCGATAATGTCCTGATCTTCACGACCTTCCGGCCAAAGTTGGGATTGCCCGACAGGACTTCCGACAGGACTTGAGAGAAAGGATGCTCTCCATCTGCCGTTCAGTAAGCTACAAAGGGATCAGAAGCAAATGAGTCGTTCTCTAAAACTGGGGCTCGACTTCCTGTTCGGGCTTATCATCCCGATCATCATTCTCTCGCGGTTCAGCGACGAACTCGGCAACATCACAGCCTACGTGGTCTCCGCGCTCGTGCCGGTGGCGTGGGTGGCGGCGGACCTTTTCTTCATTACGAAGCGGTTCAACTTTATAACGAGCTTTCTCGGCCTGAACGCCGTTGTGCGCGGGGCACTCGCTTTCTGGTTCGTGGACGGCGTGGCGTACGCGTTCAAAGACTCGGCGCCGAGCTTGCTGTGGGTCGTGATCTTCGGGGCGTCGCTAGTGTTTGGGCGACCTTTAATCTCTGTTTTCCTCGAACAGGCGTTCGACCCCCGCACCCCGAAACAAGAACGCTCGATAAGAACCCTCTTCGACGAACAGCCGGTGTGGCGGGCGCTCTGGGTCGGGACGTTCGTGATGGTCCTTCTCTCAATAATCACGGGCGTCGCCAACTTTTTCCTTAACCTCTGGATCGTCACCGCGGAATTCGGAACGGAGACGTTTAACGTACAAGTCGCCGAGGCGAACGCCATCGCCCGCTTCGCCATCGCCATCCCGGAAGCCTTGGCGCTCATGGTCATTGTCGGCTTTGCGCTGAAGGTGCTCTACGCTGGGATACCCGGAGATCCCTACGACGATGACTTCTGGGAGCAACTCGAATCGAGGCAACAAAATAGAGCCGGGGAAGAAGCGTGAGTAGCGCTTTGGCTAAAGCTGTTTTTCAGCGCAGTAGCGTCTCCACAGATTCACCGCGCAGCGAGGCATCCAGAACCTCCATCGGGTGCGCCGTGGGCAGTTCGTCGTGGCCGAGTCGTTTTAGAGAGGCCTGTATCTGGAGCATACAGCCGGGGTTGGAAGTGACGATCATCTGGGCGCCGGTCGCCAGGATGTTCTTTGCCTTGCGCTCACCGAGCTCTTCGGCGGGCTCGGGCTCGACCATGTTGTAGATGCCGGCGGAACCACAGCAGATCTCCGCCTCCCGGATCTCCTTTACCTCCATCCCCGGTATCTGCTTCAAGGTCTGGCGCGGCTGCTTGCGAATGCCCTGAGCATGCGCCAGATGACAGGCATCATGGTAGGCCGCCGTAACCGGCAGCGGATTCCGCTCGGACCGGGGACCCTGCTCCTGCAAGAATTCGGAAACGTCTTTGACTTTCTCCGAGAACGCTTTGGCACGATCGGCGTACTCGGGATCGTCGCGCAGCAGATAGCCGTACTCTTTCATCGTAGAGCCGCAGCCGGCGGCGTTGATGACAAAGTAGTCCAGCCCCTCAGACTCGAAGGTGTCGATGGTCTTGCGGGCAAAGTTGAGGGATTCTTCTTCGCGTCCGGCGTGGGTGCTCAAGGCGCCGCAACAGCCTTGTTTCGGGGCGACGACTTCGAAGCCTTCCGCCGCCAGCACCCGGACGGTGGCGGCGTTGACCGGGGAGAAGAAGACCCGCTGCACGCAGCCGAGCAGAATCCCGATCCTCGCCCGCGTTTCGCCCTCGGCGGGGGTTACTTCCGGGAGTTTTTCTTCTTTGGGGACTTCCGGGAGCAATGCTTCCATCGCCCGCAGGCGCGCCGGGATACGGTTCATGATGCCGGATTTTTGGACTTTGTCGCGAATTCCGAGGCGCTGGTAGAGTTTCATCGGTCCGGCGGCGAGGCGTAGGCGGTTCGGGTACGGGAAGAGCTGGAAGATCATCTCCCGAAAAGCCTTGTCGTGGGCCGTCCGTTCGTACCGCCGCTCGACCTGCCCCCGGGTCGCCTCGATGAGCTTGTCGTACTGAACCCCGGACGGGCACGCCGTTACGCACGCCATACACCCGAGACAGAGGTCGTAGTGGCGAACCGTCTGGTCGTTCATGGGTTCCTCGGTGAGGCCTTTGTTCATGAGGTAGATGCGTCCCCGGGGGGAGTCCATCTCCTCGCCGAAGAGAACGTATGTCGGGCAGGTCGGCAGGCAGAAACCGCAGTGGACGCAGTCGTCTATGAGGTCTTTATCCGGCGGATGGTGGGCGTCGAAGGCGGGGAAAGAGATCACACCGGACTCTCCCCGGTTCGCCCCGACGGTTGCCTCGGCGGCTAGTTCGCTCGATTCCCCTATGCTCTGTCCTACGTCCTCGGGGCTGCCGGCGCCGATGGTCTCGGCCATTGCTCTATCTCCGGTATCGCCCTCTCCATTGCGTCGTTCGGTCACTAGATCCCTCCTATAAACCGGCCGGGGTTCAGGTTGCTCTGGCCGTCGAATTTGTCCTTCACCCGTTGCATGAGCCCGAAGTCATCCCGGGGCGGCCCCCAGGTTCCGACCCGCTCTTTGATGTGTCCGGGGGCTTTCAACAGCACTACGCCGCCTCCCCTGCGAGACCAGATCTCCCTTACCTCCTCGATCACCTCGACCATCGCATCATCTCCGCCAGACAACGCGGCGAAAGTTACGCCGGTCCCGGCGTGGCCGGTAATTTTCGGATGATTCAACTCTCGCCGTTCGGCAGCCCCGAGCACCGATTCCAGCACCGACGCGAGCTCGGCGGGCGGAGCAGAGATTTTGATGAGTGTTTCATCGTCCGCCACAGCAGGGGCCGTATCCCCGAGTTGGTTTCCATCCTCCGGGTCCCGAACTTTTCCGTGAGATTCGAGGGCGTGCGAGATGTGATCCACCTTCGCCTGTATGCCCCCCTCAATGCTCTCCATAAAGACCGCCACGAGCTTTTCGTCTTCATTGTAGCGAAGTTCGACAGCCGTCGGCTCCGCCTGGGTAAGCACTACTTTGTGGACTGCTTCGTAAATTTCCTGTGGGCCTCCTTCGACCTCGGCGATGACTGTTTTGGAAACGTCCTTGATCGGGTGTAGCCGGAAGTTTGCCTCCACGATCAGGCCAAGCGTACCCATCGAACCCGTAAAGAGTTTGGACAGGTCATAGCCGGCCACGTTCTTGACGACCTTGCCGCCGGCTTTGGCGACGGTGCCGTTCGCGAGCACGACTTTGATTCCGATAATGAGGTCGCGTACCGTGCCGAAAGAGTACCGGCGCGGGCCGGAGGAGTTCGTCGCGATCAGGCCGCCGATGGTGGTATCTTCCTCGGACGGATCTATGGCGATCATCTGGTTCTCTTTGGCGAGTGTTTCTTGCAGGTCGGAGAGCTTTATCCCGGCCTGGACCCGCACGATCTGGTCTCCAGGTACGTACTCGACGATCTCGTTCATCCTCACAGTGCTGATTATCAGATCCAGCTCCCGAGGCGCATCTCCCTGATGCATCTTGCTCCCGCTACCCTGGGGGGCGACTGTTAGCCCTTTCTCCCGGACGAGCTTCATCAATTCACTCACCTCTTCGACCGAGCCCGGCTCGACCACGAAAGACGGCTCGACGCCTTCTACCGCATCTTCGGATGCCGCCTCGCGAACGCTATCTTTGCCGACTACTTCTTGCAGGTCTTCGAGCGTTACGTTTTTAGTCTCCATTAGAACTGCTCCACTATTCCGGCCTTCTGCAGCGGGTGCATCTTGAAGGGTCCGGGACGTTCGCCGCAGAGTCGAGGAGTCGGGAAGATCTTGCCGGGGTTGGCGATCTGATGCGGATCGAAGGCGCACCGCAGTAGCTGCATGGTATCCATGTCGTCGTCGGTGAACATCTTCGGCATGTGCTTCTTCTTGTCCTCCCCGATGCCGTGCTCGCCGGTGAGCGAACCACCAGCGTCCAGACAGGCCATAACGATGTCTCCGGCCAGGTCGTGGGCCTTGTCGGCCTCACCTTCGACCGCGTTGTCGTAGAGGACGAGCGGGTGTAGGT
>JBARZO010000290.1:0-2634 GCA_049650165.1 Rubrobacteraceae bacterium | reverse complement strand
CATCGACCAGTCCTGGTCCCGCTGGCACGCGGGACAAAACCAGCGCCTTCTCCGAACGCCGGGCACGGAGCGGTCGCGCCAGCCGAGGCAGCGTAAATCTTGCCCGGCCCAAAAACGATCCTCAGCTCGTACCTCTTGTTCGTAGGCACAGCCGCCACACGTAGCTATGTAATGGCCGGGTTTCTTGCGAGTGCCCCGGAGTTTTCCCAACGCGTGCCCTGGCTTCTTGGATGCCTTGGCGGCCTCTATTCTGGAGGTCGCGCCTTCGGAGTAGGGATGCTCCGAAACAGGTGGTAGCGTTCTTTGCACTTCTTCCCAGTTTCCCATCAGGAGCACTTCGAGTAGCCGCAGGAGTGGCAAACGACGCAACCTTCCTGGCGCGTTAGGCCGCTGGCGCAGTCGGGACACGCCCCGATAATCGGGAGCTGGGGAGCATCTCTGGTCGGCTCCTCGGCCGCCAGGTAGTGCTCGGCCATCGCCTTCGCCACGCCGTCGGGGACGGAGAGGACCGCGTTGGTCCCGACACCCATCGGGTGCCCATCCTGAATACCCTTTAGCTGGTTTACGATGTCGTGGACGGAGGCCCCATGTTTCTCGGCTAGTGAGATCATGCGTCCCAGGGCGTCCGCGAACGCGGCCGCTGTACCGCCCGGCTTGCCGAGCACGACGAAACACTCGCGCGGGCCGAACTCGTCGTCATTCATCGAGACGTACATCGGACCATGCCCCGTAGTGAGTTTCTTCGTTACGCCTGCGAGAGTGGCGGGTCGGTCGTTTCGGTTCTCCGCGAGAGAAACCGGGGGCGAAGCAGGCTCCACAGCTTCGGGATTTATATTATTTCCCGTCGAGAGAACCTGAGCGTATCGGGAACCGTCCCGGTAGACGGCTATTCCCTTGCAGCCCTGCTCGAAAGCGAACTCGTAGGCGTCCTGGACGTCCTGGATGGTGGCCTCTTTGGGGAGATTGACCGTCTTTGAGATTCCCATAGAGGTATGCTCTTGGAAAGCGGCCTGCATCCTGACGTGCCACTCGGGCGAGATATCACCGGCCGTCGCGAAGGTGGCCCGCACGTCCTCTGGGACCTCCGGAAAAGCAGTCGAGTCCCGGATAGAGCCATGCTCGGCTACCTTCTGCATAAGGGCTTCGGAGTAGAAGCCTCGCTTCTTAGCCACCGCGATAAAAGCCGGGTTCACGTCCGGCATCTCCATGTCCGCCTGACGACGCATGAAAGCCACGGCGAACAAAGGCTCGATACCGCCCGAACATCCGGCGATCATCGAGATGGTCCCGGTCGGCGCTATCGTGGTAACGGTCGCGTTGCGAACCCGGTCGCCCTTGCCCTCCCGGCCGTCTGGTTTACGCACCGTAGCGTGGCGTGAGCCTTCCCAATTGTCGAAGACGCCGCGCTCCTCAGCGAGTTCGCGGGAGGCCTCCCAGGCCATAAGGTCGATAAATTCCATGATGCTTTCGGCTATGCAGAGGCCTTCATCGGAGTCATAGGAAATACCGAACTTTACCAGCGCGTCGGCAAATCCCATGACGCCGAGCCCGATGCGCCGGTTACCACGACTCATTTCCCCGATTTCGGGAAGAGGATACGCGTTCATCTCGATCACGTTGTCGAGAAAGCGAACGGCGGCTTTTACGGTGTCAGCGAGCCCGCCCCAATCCACATCGGGCACGGTCTTACCATTGCCCGTCTTCCGCATAACGCCCGGGACTATCCTATGCTGCAGTTCTTCGGCTTCTAGGCGGCCGTTCGTTTCCGCAGCCCTGGCTTCCGCAGCGGCGCGGCGCTCGGGACCGCGCCCGCAGAATCTCTCCAGGTTGATCGAACCGAGGTTGCACGAATCGTACGGCGGCAGGTGTGCCTCGGAGCACGGGTTTGTGGACTCTATCGGGAACTGTGGCGTCGGGTTGTCGCCGTCGATCTTGTCTATAAACAACACGCCCGGCTCGCCGTTGAGCCACGCGCCCTCCACGATCTGACGGAACAACTCCCGAGTCCGGATCGTCTTTATGACCACGCCGTCCCGCGGGTTCTTGAGGTCGAAGTCCGCGTCGTTCGCCACGGCCTCCATAAAATCGTCCGTGATGGCGACCGAGATGTTGAAGTTGTTGATCTGGTCGTTCTCTTTCTTGCAGGTGATGAAGTCTTCGATGTCCGGATGGTCCACCCGCAGGATGCCCATGTTCGCCCCGCGCCGGGTTCCACCCTGCTTGATCTTGTCCGTAGAGGCGTCATAGATAGCCATGAACGAAACCGGACCGCTCGAAACGCCCATCGTGCTCTTGACCAAATCATTCTTCGGACGCAGCCGCGAGAAGCCGAAGCCCGTGCCGCCGCCGCTCTTGTGAATGATCGCCTGGTGCTTGAGGGTGTCGTAGATTCCGTCTATCGAGTCCTCGACCGGCAACACGAAGCACGCCGAAAGCTGCTGCATCTCACGACCGGCATTCATCAAGGTCGGTGAGTTCGGCATGAACTTCCGGGAGAGCATCATCTGGAGGAACTTCTCTTTGGACCCCTCGTAGAGAGCCTCGGCCTCTTCGCCCTCCTTGAAGCGGTACTCGCCCTCGGCGATGTTCGACGCCACGCGCTGGAACATATCTATAGGCTCTTCGATGGCCTCG
>JBARZO010000289.1:0-12356 GCA_049650165.1 Rubrobacteraceae bacterium | reverse complement strand
CTCGCCTACTGTCTGGACCTCGCTTCAGGACTCTCGGAGCGGGTGCCGGTGGTGTTTCTCGTCTACTACAATGTGATCTTCGCCTGCGGGACAGAGCAGTTCCTGGAGCTTGCTGCGGATGCCGGGGTGTCGGGACTCGTGATCCCGGACCTCCCCATAGACGAAGTCGGGGAGTTCGGAGAGTCGGCCGAAAAGAAGGACGTTGCACTATGCCCGCTCGCAGCCCCGACCTCGACGGACGAACGTATAGACGAGATCGGCAAGGCAGCCTCGGGCTTCGTGTACTGCGTCTCGGTCGCGGGCGTTACTGGCGCCAGAGAGACTCTGCCGCCTGGCGCGGTAGAGTTGCTGCGTCGGGTACGCTCCAAGGTGAAAGCACCGGTGGCTTTGGGTTTCGGGATCTCCTCCGCTGAAGCTGCCGCTGAGGCTGCGGGCGAGGCGGATGGTGTCATTATCGGGAGCAAGCTGATGCAACTCGTCGCGGAGGGCGGACCGGGGAAGGCTGAAGAGTGGCTGGGGGATGTGCGGGAGGCCATTTCGGAGGGCGCCCGCGCTAAAGTAGGGAAGCGGCATTAGAAACTGGCTCAGCAAGCGTCGCGAGTACAGTCGCTCGCCGGAACCGGAAACCGAGAGTGGCCTCGGCCCGGTAGACGGCGTTTTTACAAAGTGCCGGCAGTGTGGACAGCCGATCTACGAAAGAGAGTTGTCGGCCCGCTTTAACGTGTGTCCTAACTGTGAGTTTCACTATCCGCTCCCGGCCAGGTCTCGTGTCCGGCTACTCACAGACCCGGGTAGTTTCGAGGAGATAGACGGCAACGTGTCAGCCTCGGACCCACTGGACTTCGAGAATTACGAAGAGCGGTTGGAAAGCGCCCGGAGAAAGACCGACCTGGAAGAAGCCGTCTTGAGCGGGGTTGGGAGCCTCGGGGGGCGGCGCCTGGCCCTGGCGGCGATGGACTTCGGGTTTATCGGAGGTTCGATGGGGAGCGTGGTCGGTGAGAAGGTCGCCCGTGCCATAGAACTCGCGTACTCCGAGGAGCTTCCGCTCGTGATCGTCTCGGCCTCCGGTGGGGCGCGAATGTTCGAGGGCGTCTACTCCCTGATGCAACTCTCGAAGACCAGCGTCGCGCTCTCCCGGTACATGGAAGGCTCCTGGCCTTTCATCTCCATACTCACCGACCCCACGTTCGGCGGGGTTACAGCATCCTTCGCCACCGCTGCCGACGTGATCGTCGCGGAGCCCGGCGCCCGCATCGGATTCGCCGGGGCGAGGGTAATAGAACAGACGACCAAAGAGCGTTTACCGGAGGGATTCCAGACGGCGGAGTTCCAGAAAGAACACGGGATGGTGGACCGAATCGTTCACCGGCTGGAATTGAAAGACGACATCCGACAAATCCTGGAGCTCGTAGCTTGAGGACCCCGCGATGATACTGGACTTCGAGAAACCGATCCTGGAGCTCGAAAGTCGCATCGCAGACCTTCATCGCCTGGCGGGAGAGAGCGAAGAGCTTCAAGCTGAGATACAGCGACTGGAAGAAGCCCTGGACGCGGCCCGCCGACGCATCTACTCGAACCTTACGCCTTACCAGAGAGTCCAGGTCGCCCGCCATCCGGAACGCCCGAACTTCCGCTCGTACCTCGAAGCCCTGGTCGAGGATTTCTACGAGCTGGCCGGAGACAGGATGTACGGCGACGACCCGGCCATAAGAGGCGGGTTCGCCAGGATCTCCGGCCACAATACAGTCCTGATCGGTCAGGATAAGGGGGCCGACGTGAAGAGCCGGGTAAAAGGAAACTTTGGGATGGCGCACCCGGAAGGCTACCGGAAAGTGAAACGTTTCTACACCCTGGCCGCACGTTTCGGCCTTCCAATAGTGACGCTGGTGGATACGCCGGGAGCCTTCGCCGGTCGCGGGGCCGAAGAGCGGGGACAGGCGTGGGCGATCTCCGACGACCTCATGGCGCTCGCCCGCTCGCCGGTGCCGGTGATCTCCGTAATAATCGGCGAGGGTGGCTCCGGCGGAGCCCTCGCCATGTGCGCCGCCGACTACGTCGGAATGCTGGAGAACTCCTACCTCTCGGTCATAGCCCCCGAAGCCTGCGCCTCCATAATCTTCCGCGACCCGAGCCGGGCCGCCGAGGCAGCAGCAGCCCTCAAGCTGACCGCCCGGGACCTGAAACAGCACGGCATAGTGGACGAAGTTCTTCACGAACCCCTGGGTGGGGCCCACCGCGAACCGGAACCCGCGATAGCCTCCGTTGGGGAGGCGCTGGGCCGGGTGCTATCCGGTCTCGGTGGCGTAGACGCCGGAGCCCTCGTCGAGAGCCGTTACGAGCGTTATCGGCGCATCGGAGCCCATATTCCCGACACGGACCAACTCTAGTCGCCAGCCGGCCGCCCGGCCTACTTAAAGATCACCAACGCCAGGGCCAAGAGCATGGCGATCAGGGCACCCAGTGCGAAAGCCAGCGCTATGCCAGGACCGACATACACCAGGCTCGCGTAAGCGGCGCCCAGCAGTACCAGAACCACCGCGTAGGCGACCATCCACGCCGGCGAGCGCAATGCTAGTTAGACAGACTGCTTACCCGAAGAATGTCCGGGCATCGTTGTACAGTTTGTCCGACACGGTCTTTGTCTCCTCGGTGGCTTCTGAGAGCGAGACGGTGACGATCTCGTCGCCTCGCAGCGCGACCATCTGGCCCCACTCGCCGTCCTGGATAGCTTTGGCAGCCTTTAGTCCGTAGCGGGTGGAGAGGATGCGGTCGAAGGCGGTTGGGGTGCCGCCGCGCTGAAGATGTCCGAGGACGACGTGGCGGGTCTCGATGCCGGTGCGTTCCTCGATCTCTCCAGCTAGTGTTTCGCCGATGCCGCCGAGCTGAACGTGGCCGAACTCGTCTCGGTCGGCGCTCTGGGTGATGAAGTCGTCACTCAGTACGACGCCTTCGCTTACGGCTACGAGACCCCATTTTTCACCGTTCTCGGCGCGTTGTTTGAAGATGTCGGCGATCTCGTCCATGTCCGGCTCGACCTCGGGGATCAGGGTGACGTTGGCGGCGGAAGCGACGCCGGCGCCCCAGGTGATCCAACCGGCATGCCGCCCCATAACCTCGACGACCACGACCCGCTCGTGGCTCTTGGCCGTCGTCCGGAGCTTGTCTATGGCGTCAGTGGCTATCGAAACGGCGGTATCGTAGCCGAATGTGGTGTCGGTGGCCGAGAGGTCATTATCTATGGTCTTGGGACAACCTATAACCTGAACGCCGAAATCATCGTGCAGTCGCTTGGCGACGCCCAGCGTGTCGTCGCCACCGATGGCGACCAGCGCGTCTAGCCCGAACTCCTTCATCTGCTCGACGACTTTCTCGGCGTCACCTTCGTTTTTGTACGGGTTGGTCCGGGAAGAGCCGAGGATGGTGCCACCTTCTTGGAGGATATAGCGAACGTCCTCCACGCCGAGTTCCATCAAGCTGTCGGACTCGGGGGAGAGGAGACCTTTCCAGCCGCGCTTGATGCCCACGACCTCGTAGCCGTAGTCCTCGATGCACTTCATGGTTACGGCCCGGATCACGCCGTTAAGCCCCGGCGCGTCGCCGCCGCCCGTCAGCATTCCAACTTTCCGTACTTCGGCCATTGGTCCCTCCTTAGGAATTTTTTGCAAGGATTTTGTACCCGAAACTAGTCTAGCAAATCGGAATCCTCGGAGCCCAGGAGAATGACTGAGGTTTGAGTTTGGCTCCAAGCGGAAAAGATATATGAGATAAGTTACAAAACTATAATACAATACACTGAGCATCAGAATCTTCACACGGTATTCTTGGTGATCTCTACGGAGAGTGGTTTCGTAACAGCAACGAATCACTGGTTGGCAGCCTTCACACCGGGGCGATGTTAAGGATCTCGGGAGAGCGGGAAAAGTGCGGGACTTAAACGCAAATATGGAACTTGCGACCGTACTGGAAAGTATTACTGACGCTTTCTTTGCCCTGGATCACCAGTGGCGCCTTACTTACCTGAACTCTCAGTCGGAGCGCTTCTTGCAGAGCCCCATTGAGGAACTTCTGGGCAAGAATATATGGGAGGAGTTTCCGGAGGCCGTTGGTTCGACGTTCTACACTGCGTACCATCGTGCGGTGGAGGAACAGGTGACAACAGAGTTCGAGGCATATTATCCACCGCTGGAGAAGTGGTTCGAGGTCAAAGCCTACCCTTCCGAGGTCGGCCTGTCAGTCTATTTTCGCGACATCAACCATCGCAAACAAACAGAGGAAGAGCTGCGTAAGAGCGAAGAGCGGCTGCGGGCAATCCTCGTACAGTATGCCTCGGACATCATCACCATCCTGGAAGCCGACGGCACCATTCGCTATGAGAGCCCCGCGGTAGAGCAAATGATGGGCTACAAGCCGGAAGAGCGAGTGGGGAATCGCATCTTTGAGTACATGCATCCCGAAGACCTTGAGCGAGCCAAAAGCGGCTTCGCCGATTATGCAGGGAAACAGGAGGATAATGCTCCCATAGTACATAGATTCCGGCACGCGGACGGTTCCTGGCGCTATCTCGAAGCTACTACAAACAACCTGCTCGATGATCCGGCAGTAAACGGCATCGTAGTGAGTGCCCGGGACGTAACCGACCGCAAACAAGCCGAAGCTCTGCTGCGAGAACGCTCGGAGGCTATCGAAGCCTCCATTGACGGAGTATCAATCACCGATCCTGAACACGGGCATTCCTACGTCAACCGGGCATACGCTAGTATCTATGGCTACGACCGACCAGAGGAGCTAATCGGAGAGAGCTGGAAGGTTCTCTACGACGAAGATCAGGCACAGTGGATAGAGCGGCACGCGATGACGGCTCTTGAAGAAGATGGGTATTGGCGGGGGGAAGCGGTCGGCAAGAGGCGGGACGGAAGTACTTTCCCTCAGGAAGTATCTCTCAGCAGCCTCGAGGGAGGGAAGATCGTCTGCCTGGTTCGGGACACCACCGGGCGTAAAGAGGTGGAAAGCAGGCTCACCTGGCTGGCTTCTTTTCCCGAGCTGAACCCGAGTCCGGTGGTAGAGGTGGATTCTTCGGGAAGTATGAGCTACGTTAACCTGGTCGCAGAGCGGCTGTTCCCGGATCTACCCGCTTCGGGGACGGACCATCCATTGCTGGCGGGCTACGAGGACATCAATACCAGGCTTCGTGAGAGTGACGAATCCGTTCTAACGGATGAGGTACGGGTCGGGGAATATTTCTACCATCGCTCGGTGTCCCGGGTACCAGACGAGGATCTCTACCGCGTCTATTGCGTGGACATCACCGGACGCAAGCAGGTTGAGGAAGATTTGAGGGAGAGTCAGGCTACGCTAAACGACGCACAGCGCGTCGCCAATATCGGAAGCTGGGAGTATTACCCGCGAGAAGATCGGGCAGTCTGGTCCGACCAGTCCTATACAATTTTCGGCCTCTCCCCCGGGGACCCGACTCCAACGTACAAGAGATTGATACAGTTCGTACTCCCGGAAGACCGGGCAGACTTGAACAGATCACTTCAGAACTCGCTGGGCGATAAAGGCTCCCAGAGTATGGATTTTCGCATAGTCAGGGTCGGTGACGAGGTGCGCTGGGTCAACGCCCAGTACGAGATAATCTACGATGGAGCCGGAAAACCCGAACGTGCCGTGGGCACGCTCAACGACATTACCGAACGCAAGCGGACAGAGCAGGGGCTGCGAGAAAGCGAGGCGAGCCTCGCCGAAGCCCAAAGGTTGGCGAAACTTGGAAGCTGGGATGCGGAACCGTTCCGCCCCGATCTCGACACAGAAGAGTACGGAATGCGCTGGTCCGACGAGATGTTTCGCATCTTCGGGTATGCTCCTCAAGAGTTCGTCCCGACATTCGCAAATCTGGCGCAGGCGACACACCCCGAAGACCAGGAACGCGTGAAGCAGACAATGCGAGATACTATCTATAGCGGAGAGCCCTCTGTGTTAAACGAGCACCGCATTATCCGCCCAGATGGCGAGGTCCGGCACGTCCAGGCGCAGATAGAGCTAGTCTACGGTCCAGAGGGCAATTTGATCCGGAACTTCGGGACCGTTCTCGATGTGTCAGCCCGTAAGCGGGCTGAGGAGGTCCAGTCCCGGCTCGCGGCCATCGTAGAGTCTTCGCAGGACGCCATCATCTCGAAGACGCTGGACGGCATCATAGAGAGTTGGAATGCCGGGGCGGAAGAACTGTACGGATACTCCGCGGAGGAGGTTGTCGGCCAGCACATCTCCATACTCGCGCGCCCAGATCTCTCCGACGATATACCGGAGATTCTCAAGCGGATTTCACAGGGGGATAACGTCGAGGGTCACGAAACGGTGTGGATGAGAAAAAACGGTGAGCAGATCGACATTTCGCTCACCGTATCGCCGTTGAGGGATTCATCCGGCAACACTATTGGCGCCTCGACCATCGCACGAGATATCACCGGACGCAAAGCCCTGGAGCGCCAACTAGAGCATCAAGCTTTCCACGACACGCTGACGGACCTTCCCAACAGGGCTCTTCTCGAGAACCGGCTCCAGCGCGCCCTGGCCCGGATAGATCGGCGGGAAGAATACGTTGCACTGCTCTATATGGACCTGAACGACTTCAAGGTCGTGAACGACAGCCTTGGACATCTCGTTGGGGATCAATTGCTAGTAGCCACTGCGCGGCGACTGGAAAAAATTCTTAGATCCGAAGACACGGTTGCGCACTTTGGTGGGAACGAGTTCGTGATCCTACTGGAAAGTGCCGAGCGTGCAGGTGAAGCCACACTGGTTGCCGAGCGGATCACTGAAACTTTGAGGACCCCATTCGTTCTCGGTAGTGAAGAAGTAACGACCACGACGAGCATCGGTGTCTCCTACGGAACTTCTCAGCAGGATGAGGCCAAAGAGCTACTGCGACAGGCGGACATTGCGATGTATGAAGCCAAAGCTGTGGGCAAAGGTGGCTACCGTGTATTCGAACAGCAGATGGGCGCGCGGGTAGAAGAACGGCAGACCTTGGGCAACGATCTCCGGCGGGCGCTTGAACACGGGGAGTTTGTGCTCCATTACCAGCCCAAAGTAGATATCGCGTTCGGCGAAATTATCGGGGCGGAGGCGCTAGTGAGGTGGAAGCATCCGGAACGTGGCCTGGTGCCGCCCCTGAGTTTTATCCCGCTAGCCGAGGAAACCGGCCTGATCCTACCCCTCGGTCGGTGGGTGTTCAGGGAGGCTTGTCGGCAGGCGGTGGTGTGGCACGAACAGCATCCAAAGGAGCCTCCACTCATCATGTGCGTCAACGCCTCGGCAAAGGAGTTTCAAACCCCGGAGTTCGTGGAGGAGATAGTCAATAGCGTCCGGGAGACGGGGGTGGACCCCGCCTGTATGGAGTTGGAGATTACTGAGAGCGTCTTGATGGGGTACGGAGAAGAAACCTTCAAAAAGCTGAAAAAATTCAAGGAGCTGGGTATAAATATCGCCATAGACGACTTCGGTACTGGCTACTCTTCACTCTCTTACCTACAACGCCTGCCAGTGGATTATCTGAAAATAGACCGCACGTTTGTCAGCGAGCTCACCGAAAGCCCCGAGAGCGGCGTACTCCTCTCCACAATAATCAACCTCGCCCGTGCTCTAAATATGAAAACGGTCGCGGAAGGCGTAGAGACCAAAGATCAACTCTCCAAGATAAAAGACCTGGGGTGCGATGTTGCCCAAGGCTATTATTTCGCGAAACCCTTGCAAATTGCTGCCATGGATTCATTACTATCAGAAAAGCGGCGCTGGGTAACTCAGCCTCCGTTGCAACAATAAACGTAAAACTATGGCCGGAGCGTTCACCTTCTGTCTATAGTTTATTTCGGAGACCGGAGAGGATGAGGTCCAGCCCTCCCTCGAACTCTGCGTCGCGTTCTATGTCGCCGAGGGAGGGTGAGAGCTCTGCCAGGCGGGGAAATTCTTCGGGTTGTAGTCCGCGGGCGCCGACCCTGCCATCTCCGGGTTCCATGGCGAAGCCCCGGATCTCCGACATTACGTAGCCGACTGTGAAGCTGGTCAGGGTCCTGTAAGCCTGGAGCGCGGTCCTAGCATCGAATCCGGCTTTCTGCAACGCGTCTAGGAAACTCTCTACCAACCAGGCTCCGTCCATCGTATCCGGTGGACGCACAATGAGCAGCGGAAAGACGTTTGGATGGCTGTGGGCCAGCCGCCTAAACCTGCGGTAAGACTCGCGGATGCGGGCCTCCCAGTCATCATCCTCCGGTGGAACGTCCAACCCTCGGAGCAACACCTCGACCATTCCATCCAGGAGCGCGCCCTTGCTCGGCACGTGATTGTAGAGCGACATCGCTTCAACGCCGAGCTCCGCACCCAGCTTGCGCATGCTGAGGGCTTCGAGACCTTCCCGGTCTACGAAATCCACCGCAGCTTCCAGTATCCGTTCTCGGTTTAGCGGCCGCCGTTTGGGCGCTACCACCCGGTACCTCCTCTGATCTGATTTCTCCTAAGATACAAAATACACTGAATTAGTCGCAATCGCAGCGATTTGCGGCGAACGCTACCCGGACGCTGTGATCTCCCGGCGGGCTTTGTGCGGGTCGAAGAGGTAGAGCATTACGCTACACACGAGGGGCACGGAGGCCATTACGGCGAGTCCCAACGCGTAGTCGCCGGAGAAAGAGCGGAGGGCGGCCAGGGGCAGCGGCGCCAGCGCCGCGGCGGAGATCATGACCATCGTGGCCGGCCCCTGGACCTTGCCTAATCCCCGACGCCCGTAGTAGTGGGCCCACACCACACCGGCCACAACGCCCTGAAACCCGGCCCCGGCCCCGAGAACCAGCGCGTAGAGGACAGCCGTCAGCGGTGAGTTAACGAGTTGTAATCCAAGCACCGCTGTCAGTAGTAGCGCCATGCTGATGTACAAGGGTTGACGGGGTCCCAGGCGCTCTATGAGAAACCCGGAAAAAGCGGTCGTGGACGCCGACGCGGCGGCGAACGGTATGAATACGCCGGCAGCCGCTGTCGCGCTGATGCCTTGCTCGCCGAGGATGGAGATCTGGTGAAACACCAGCGCCGTTACCGCGAACGGTATGGCCGCCAGCGGGACGGCCAGGAGCCAAAAGTTCAACGAACTCACGGCTTCCCAGGAGCCTCGCTCCCGTTCGCCTTCGCCGCCGGGCTCTTGAACAGGTTCGGGGGAGCCATCCGGATAAAGGCCCACCGCTTCGGGCCGGTTCCGAACGATGAGAATAGAGGCGGGTATTAGCAGGATCCAGATCGCCACGCCCAGTATGACGTAGGCCGTTCGCCAATCGAAGGTTTCTATAAGTGACTGCGTAAGTGGTGGCAGCAGTGCGTTAGAGGCGGCAATGCCCAATACGACTACCGCCATTGCCCGGCCACGACGTTCCACAAACCATTGGGCGGTGAGTATATTTGCGGTAACGGGAAGTGAGCCCTGGCCCAGCGCCCGCATGGCCGCAAAGCCGCAAAATAAAGCAATGGGACCGGCTGCAGCGGACATCCCGAAGCAGGCGATACCCAGGCCGAAGGCGATACCGGCCAGCATCAGTCGGGCGCCGAAGCGGTCTACCAAACGGGCTACCACCACTACCATAATGGCGCTCACGCCAGTACCAAAAGCGTAGAGCGTCGAGAGGTAGACCCGGGAGAGGCCGGTGTCGGCCAGGATCGGGTCCACAAAAACCGAGAAGACGAACGACTGTCCGGGGCCGGAGCAGAAAGTGGCGAGGGTCGCCACCACGACCACGGCCCAGCCGTAGAAGGGCATCTTTACGCCCGAGATCTCCCTGGGATACTTGACTTCAGACTCCTTTGAAGACTCCCATACGGAAGTCCTGGTAGAAAGGACGACCGAGTCAGCTTACCGCCGGAGCGGTTTTCGTCAAGGAGTAGAGGCGAGGGTGTTACTCGTACAGGCCTGCCTTCTGCTTCTGGCGTTCTATGGCGGATTTGATCCCGTTGGCGTCGGGCCGCGCCATGCGAGTTATTTGGTAAACCCTACCCTTGTTATTCTCCAGCGTGAGGGTGCAGTTTACCAGGCCTTTGACCGTAACTGTCGATACCTCCCGCAGACCAATGTTTTCCACGGTCTGTCCCTGCCATCCACTCGTGATCTCTACATGATCTTCATAGACGTTTACGATGTGATTGTTGTGCCCGGTGGCCTGGGCTATAAATCTGTCCAAAGATGCTCCCTTATCCTGTCTCTCAACACTGGCTACCTCTCAGGTGCCGGTAACTCCTCTTGACCTCGGTAGCTGCGCTTCGTAACGCACAGCCCGTCAAAGCGTACTCCAAACTACATCAGAACGCGAGAAAATCCCGGACTGTTTCCCCGGGATTCTCCAGTAAAAACCGACAGGCCGGGATCTTTAACCTGGCCTGTCGGAAATCGTTGCGTGACGCTAGGAACTGCTGCTTTCGGTAGAAGAAGTGGAAGCAGTCGTCGTGGTTTCCTGAGGACCAGCGGCCAAAGCTCCATTGCCGTTCTGGCGATCGTCGGTAGCGATGATCTGGCCTGCGTAGCCGTAGACACCGTGCTCGCTGATGTCGAGACCGTTAAGCTCTTCTTCCGGCTTGACCCGAATACCGATTGTGGCCTTGAGGATGGCGAACACCGCCAGCGAAGCGATGAACACAAACCCGCCCGCCGCAACGATGCCGATGGCCTGGATGCCGAGCTGAGTTAGTCCGCCGCCGTAGAAGAGGCCCGGGTTACCGCCGTTGGCATCCGACAGCGCCGGGGTGGCGAAGAAGCCGGTGGAGAGCGTGCCCCAGATGCCGCCCATGCCGTGGGCCGCGATGGCGCCTACAGGGTCGTCCACGCCGATGCGGTCGAAGAATAGGAGGCTCGCGTACATAATGACACCCGCAAGGAAACCGATAATTACCGACGCCCACGGCGCCACAAAGGCGCACGAAGCGGTAATAGCTACGAGGGCCGCGATGGCTCCGTTGCCCGCCATTCCGACATCAACGTTGCGCCGGTGCATGTAGCTCATGGCGATGGCGCCGATAACACCAGCAGCCGCCGCGAGGTTTGTAGTAAGTGCGATGTCGGCGATCTCCGGGACTGCGCCCAACGTCGAGCCGGGGTTGAAGCCCTGCCAGCCGACCCACAGGATCAGAACGCCCAGCACTGCCAGCGGCATGTTGTGGCCGGCGATGGTCTGCGGATTGCCTTCGTCGTCGTACTTGCCGAGCCTGGGTCCGAGTATCAAGGTTCCCGCTAGTGCTGCCATGGCGCCGGAGAGGTGGACTACCGTCGAACCGGCGAAGTCTTGCTTGCCGAGGCCGCTAAGCCAGCCGCCGCCCCAGACCCAGTGTGCCACCATCGGGTAGATAAGGCCCACGAAGACAACCGCGAAGATCAGATAAACAGGGAACTTGGTCCGCTCCAGCATCGTGCCCCACACGATAGCCAATGAGACCAGCGCGAAGGCTGTCTGGAAGAGGAAAAGCAGCGAAACGGGAATGCCGTCGTCTTCGAAGCCCGTCAAGAAGAACCCTTGAGTCCCGATGAGCGCGTTGCCCTCACCGAAGGCCAGGCCGAAACCGACCGCCCAGAAAACGAGCGCCCCGATGCCCATGTTCGCCAGAATCTTTGCCACAACGCTCCCGACGTTCTTCATCCGGGAGAACCCAACCTCCAACATGGCGAAACCGGCCTGCATGAACAGCACCAGAACAAAAGCCACCATCACCCAGATAGTATTGGCGACGAACTGCAGATCCTCATTGCTCGGTGCGTCTTGGGCAAACGCCACCGAAGGTAAAGCCAGAGCCGCGATCATAGCAACAGCGAATATGAGTCCCAATCGGCGCAAAGTGGTTCCCTCCTTGCTAGTGGTTAAAAGACTCTGAAATAATATCCGCCTGTGTGCCGAACGTCTTTATACCAATGTACAAACATGGGGTAGCCGTACGCCTTGATAATTGCTGCGTTTGTACAAAGCTAGCTGTTTTGAGGTTAGCGGTCGGAGAGGTTGGAGGGTTTTTCGGGTACGCGGCCCAATAGCTGCATGACTTTTATGCCTAGTGTGAGGCTTTCGCGGTCTTCGCTCTTGTCCACGTCGAGTCCGGCCAGTTCGTTGACCCGGTCTAGCCGGTATCGGATGGTGTGCCGGTGGGCGAAGAGCTCCGCCGCGGTCTTGACGGTCGAGGCGTCGTTGCGCAGGTAGGTCGTGAGTGTTTTGACCAACTCGGTGCCGTAGCGGAAGTCGTAGGCTACGACGGCGGCCAGGGTTTCGTTGTAGAAGGATTCCAGTTCATCCGGGTCTTCCTGCAGTACCCGGAAGAGGAGCTTGTAGGTTCCGGCTCCCTCGAAG
>JBARZO010000288.1:0-6544 GCA_049650165.1 Rubrobacteraceae bacterium | reverse complement strand
CTCGCGGGGAGACACTGGCCCGGGAAGTGGGCCGTGGAGTTTCTTCGGTCTCTGTAGAGCCCGCCGGGGTCATGGCCCCGCCCGGTGTGATCTCTGCCGTAGAGAGGGCGGACGTTGTAGTCCTGAGCGCCGGAAGCTTATTCACCAGCACAATACCGGCCCTCCTGGGTCTCGGCGTGCCGGAGGCTCTAGCTGCTTTTTCCGGCCCCGTACTCTACGTCGCGAACGTAATGACTCAGCCGGGCGAGACGGATGGGTTCGTGCTTTCCGACCATCTACGAGCTATAACGGACCACGTCGGGCCGGTACTGACGGACGTGCTGGTTCATGGTGGTAAGTTGTCCGAGGAGCTAGTAGTACGCTACGCTGAAGAAGGCGCCTCACCGGTCCACATCGACCGGGAGGCCGCTGAGGCTCTGGGCGTAAGGGTACGGGAATCTCGGATACTCGCCCCAGATACCGGGGGCGGGGTGCGCCACGATCCGAATCGACTTGCTGAGGAGGTGTGCGAGGCTGGCCTCATTCGCCTCTGAGATCCGGCGCCAGTTAGCTTCGGAGACCGCTGCCAGCCACCAACGTTCCCACCGCGCGGAGCTCGCCGGCCTGGTGGATGCCATCGGAGACCGGGATGGCTCGGGCGTTACCCTCCACACCCGGAGCGCCGCCGTGGCCCGCTCGATTGTGCGTCTCTGGCGCTGGGAGTTCGGATTGGAACCCAGGCTGTTCCCGGTAGAGCCGGATAGCTTTGGCCGGGCCCGCTACGCCGTCCGGGTCGAAGGTCCTGGAGCATCGGAATCCGTAGAAGAATTGAGAGGCGTCCGATATTCCCGGAGCACCGTTGACCGTACGGCGTATCTCCGGGGCGCGTTTCAGGGCGTAGGCTCCGTGACCCGTCCAGGCCGGGATCATCACCTTGAATTCGTCCACCGGGATAGGGAATTTATCCTGAGAGTCGTCGAGTTTTCTCGCGCCTCCTTGCGGATCAAGCAAAGGCGCAAGCGATGGGTCGCCTATACGAAGAGCGCCGATGGAGTTACTATCCTGCTCTCTCAGATGGGCCTTAGCGAAGCAGTTCTGGAGTACGAGGCCAGGGCCGTTCTGGGCGAGGCGAAGGCAAATGCAAACCGCGTGACCAACTTCGATTCTGCCAATGCCGGACGTACCGCACTCGCCGCCGCCCGCCAGCAAGAGGTTCTGGAGGATATAAACCCGGACGAGTTGCCCTCGGCTCTGCGGCAAATGAGGCAACTTCGGCTCGAAAACCCGGACGTTTCACTCGCGGAACTCGCCCAATTAGGCGGTCTGACTAAGAGCGCGGCCAACCACCGGCTCCGGCGACTTATGGAATTCGCCGAAACAATTTACCGGTAGGGGCTGTTAAACACCCGGCATATCGGGCAAAATAGTCTCTTGCAGGCAACAAACGAAAAAGAGGAGGAACTTTATGGCAGTACGAGTAGGCGTAAACGGCTTCGGTAGGATCGGGATGCTGTTCACCAAGGCCGCCATCGAGCGGGGCGACATCGAGGTAGTGGCGGTGAACGACCTGGTGCCGTTCGACAGCCTGAAGCATCTCTTCAAGCACGACTCGACCCACGGCGTGTGGCACGAAGACGTGAGCTACGAGAACGACGTGATGCGTGTGGGTGACCGGGAGATAAAGACTTTCTCCGAAAAGAACCCGTCGGACATTCCCTGGGGCGACCTGGACGTGGATGTCGTCGTCGAGTCCAGCGGCGTCTTCACGGACGGTGAATCTGCCGGCAAGCACCTGGACGGTGGCGCCAAGAAGGTCGTCATCAGCGCCCCGGCGAAGGGCATCGACGGAACCTTTATCTACGACATCAACCACACGAATTACGACCCCGACAACGATAACGTCATCTCTAACGGTAGCTGCACCACCAACTGCATCGTGCCGATGGCGAAGGTGCTGATCGAGCAGTTCGGCATGGAGAGCGGCTTGATGACCACCTGTCACGCCTACACCAACGACCAGAGCGTCGTCGACGCGGCCCACAAAGACCCGCGCCGGGCCCGGGCCGCCGCCCAGAACATCATCCCGACCTCCACTGGTGCGGCGAAGCTCGTCGGCAGCATCTTCCCGCAGATGGAGGGCAAGATCGACGGTATGGCGCTCCGCGTACCCGTTTCCGACGGCTCCATAACCGACCTGACGGCCCAGCTAAGCCAGGAGGTCTCGGCCGACGACATCAACGCCGCCTTCAAGGAAGCCGCCGACGGCGAGCTCTCACGCATCCTCGAATACTCCGAGGCGCCGCTGGTCTCTAGCGACATCGTCGGCAACCCGTACTCCTGCATTTTCGACTCCGAAGCCACCATGTCCATGGGCAAGACGGTCAAGGTCCTCGGTTGGTACGACAACGAGTGGGGCTACTCGAACCGCACCTGCGACCTCGTCGCCTACATCGGCGACCAGCTCTAGCCGAAGCCTGTCAGCAACACGTCGGGTCCGGGGGTGACTTTCGCCTCCGGACCACATTTTTGAGGGAGGAGCGATGAACAAGAAGAGCGTCAGGGATCTCGACCTCCAGGGCAAGCGGGTGCTCGTTCGGGTCGACTTCAACGTACCGCTGAAAAACGGTGAGGTGACGGACGACACCCGCATAGAGCGGGCGCTGCCAAACATCCGGTACTTGCTCTCCGAAGGCGCCGAGCCGATTCTCATATCCCACCTCGGACGTCCCAAAGGCGAACGAAATCCCGACTTCGCAATGGACCCGGTATCAAAACGGCTCGAAGAACTACTCGGCGAGCCGGTCAAGAAACTAGACGATTCCGTAGGCGAGGAAGTCCAAAAAGAACTCGAAGCCTGGGATGGCGAAGGCGTCGTACTGCTTGAAAACTCCCGGTACTATCCGGGTGAAACGGAAAACGACGACGAACTTTCGGACGGGCTGGCGGTGCTGGCCGGCCTCTACGTGAACGATGCTTTCGGGGCGGCCCACCGGGCTCACGCGACCACTGTTGGAGTTGCGGAGCGTTTGCCATCGGCGGCGGGTCTACTCATGGAGGCGGAGCTAGATTACCTGGATTCCGTGCTGGAGGACCCGGAGAGCCCGTTCGTGGCGATCCTCGGCGGGGCTAAGGTCTCGGACAAGATCGGGGTGATAGAAAGCCTCCTCGGGGTCGCCGACACCCTGCTTATCGGGGGCGCGATGTGCTTCACGTTCTTCAAGGCCCAGGGTTACGAGGTCGGAGGATCCCTGGTTGAGGAAGACTACCTCGAAGAAGCGAAACGTCTAATGGAGAAAGCCGGAGAAAAGCTGGTCCTCCCAGTCGACGTAATAGCCGCCGAAAAGATGGAAGAAGACGCCGCCTCGGAGACGGTGAAGGCGGACGAAATCCCCGACGGCTGGATGGGATTGGACATCGGTCCCGAAACGGTAGAGTCGTTCCGGGGGCACCTATCGGACGCGAAGACCGTTTTCTGGAACGGCCCGATGGGGGTCTTCGAGATGGATGCTTTCGCGAAAGGCACCGAGGGTGTGGCCCGGGCCGTCGCAGAGAGCGGCGCGACGAGTGTTATAGGGGGTGGCGACTCGGTCGCGGCGGTAAACAAGCTCGGCCTCGAAGACGAGATGAGCCACATCTCGACCGGCGGCGGGGCGTCACTAGAATACGTAGAGGGCAAGGAACTGCCGGGTGTGGCGGTACTGCCGGATAAGGAGAATTAGCATGGCGCGCAAGCCGATGATGGCGGCAAATTGGAAGATGAACAAAACCGTTCGAGAAGCCCAGGATTACACAGCGGCGCTTCTGCCGAGAGTAGAAGACGCTGAAGGTGTAGACGTCGCAGTATTTACGCCTTTCACCTGCCTCGGTGAGGTTGCGAGGATGGCGGAGGATAGTGCCCTTATAGCAGGGGCACAGAATTTCTACTATGAGGACAGCGGTTCGTTTACCGGAGAAGTTTCAGCCGAGATGCTGCAAGACCTCGGTGTAAAAGCAGTCGTCGTAGGACATTCGGAGCGGCGCGAAATCTTCGGAGAAGACGATGAAATGGTTGCCCGCAAAACGGCCAAAGCCCTGGAGTCTGGGATGCTACCCGTAGTTTGCGTCGGTGAGACAAAGGAAGAGCGCGACGGTGGCGGGATGTGGGACAAAGTATCCGGTCAGATAGAGCGGGTCATGGATGAGATCAAAGACGACGTAAGCGGCGACGAAATCGTATTCGCCTACGAGCCGATCTGGGCCATAGGAACCGGTGACACCGCATCCCCGGAAGACGCGCAGGACGCGACCGGTCAAATTCGCGGTCTCCTCAAAGACCTTAAAGGCGACGAGTTCGCCGACAGTGTTCGTATACTTTACGGGGGCTCCATGAAGCCCGGAAACGTAGAGGAGCTCATAGCGAAGGACGACGTGGACGGCGGCCTTGTTGGTGGCGCTAGCCTTGAGGTCGAGTCTTTCGTAGAGCTGATCAGCGCCGCCGCCGAGAACGATTTCCCCGTTGATGAGTAGTGGAGAGAGCAGTAGCCGTATGGTAAAGTAGTCGAATGCTTACTTACATTATTGCGTTTTTTCACGTGCTGCTGTGCATATCTCTGATCGGGCTGATACTCCTCCACTCTGGCAAGGGTGGAGGTCTCTCGGGGTCTTTTGGCGGTGGGATGGGGAGCACTTTCTCCGGCACCACAATCATGGAAAAGAACCTCACCCGGCTCACCCTGATCGTTATCGGACTTTTCGTCCTCACCAACGTCGCACTCATTTTCCTGGGTTAGACGAGTCATAAAAACTTGCCCTCAGTGCAGGTACACGGAGGGTTCCACTTGAGGCGACGCTTAATGTCGCACTCGTAAACTAAGGCGTTGGGTAACAAGGGGGAACCTCCGATATGGCAGGCGAGAGTAGTATAGCTTCCGGTAACCGGCGCGGGTCGTTGTGGGAACGAGTAACTACCAGCTTCTGGTTCATACCGGCGATATTAGCGGCGTCGGGGTTCTTTCTGTCGCTCGCCACCCAACCGCTGGACGGGATGTTGCAGGGGACTATGGATCGCCTCCCGACCGTCATCTCCGGTGGGGCGTCGGGGGCTAGTTCGGTGCTTACGGCTATCTCTGGAAGTCTGATCACGGTGATAGCCACGGTCTTCTCCCTTACGATCGTCACCCTTACGCTTGTCTCCGGCCAGTATTCACCCCGGCTGGTGCAGAGCTTTACGGGAGACCGCGGGTTACAGGTCGTGTTGGGAACCTATATCGGGACCTTCGTATACTCCCTGATGGTTCTCCGGCTCGTCTCCAACTCCGGCGGAGGAGCCTCTAGTTTCAATCCGGCGGTGTCCGTCGCAGTAGCGATAATCCTCGCGCTTTTGTGCGTCTCTATGCTCATCTACTTTATCAACCACGTCGCCCAGCTAATTCAATCGTCGACCATCGTACTGATGGCCCACGGTGACACGATGGGCCTCGTTTCAGGATTGGAAGACCTTGAAGAGTCTTCCGAGACGATAAGAGACCCCGAAGAACATCCGGACTGGGCAGGTCTGCTCGCCGAACCTCCAGGTGTGGTGCGGGCGCGCAACAGCGGGTATGTCGAGAGCATGAACTTGGAAGAAATCCTGGATGCGGTAGTGGATGAAAAGACAGAGGTCGTCGAGATACCGTTCGGACCGGGAAACTTTGTCTCTTCCGGCCTGCCGATAGTGAAGATCTGGCCATCAAAAAACGAAGAACTGGAGTCGGACGCCGGGCAGCGGACGAACCGGGCTTTCGTCTTCGGCAAAGAGCGGAGCTTCCAACAGGACCTGGCCTTCGGACTCCGCCAGCTCTCGGACATTGCCTTGAAAGGGCTCTCGCCGGGCATCAATGATCCCACGACCGCCATGCAGGCCATGGATCGGATGGAAGCGATCTTCATCGCCCTGGGGCAGAAATCTTTGCCGCACCGGGTGCAGCGCCGTGAGGTCAACGAAACCGAAGTGCTCGTAAAGGTTGGGTATCCGACTTTCGATGGGCTCGTAGGTTTGGCCTTCGATCAGGTGCGTCGGGCCGCTTTTACCAGTGGACAGGTCGCCGTTCTGGAACGCCTCTTGGAAATATTGGACCGGGCGTTACAGACAAACTCTTCCGACGAACGTCAGCAGGCTTTGTGGGACAGAGTCTTCGCCGTTGCCCGGCAGGCTCCGCAGGAGATCTCCGACCCGCACGACGCGGCCAACCTCGTACTCCGGGCCGTACGCGTCGTGCGTAGCATGACCATGAATCAGCGCGTGAGTTCGAACAAAGACCTCGATAAGCTGGCGCATCTTTCAGAGGACCTACCTGACAAAGGCAGGATTCGTGAGTCAATTGATCTTCTCCGCAAGCGCCTCGGGTAGAGTGATTGGCCCACGAGATCAGCTAATTAGCCGCCCTCGCATAAAGTGTATCGGGAGCATAGCGAGGGCGGTCGTAAAGACCAGTATCCAGGCAACATCTACTAGAACGCCTAAAGATGGTCCCGTTGCTAGCTCCCGGCACACGTTCACCGCGTGGTAAAGCGGGGTGAACCAGGCGATCTGGGGTACGGGGGCCGG
>JBARZO010000287.1:0-5710 GCA_049650165.1 Rubrobacteraceae bacterium | reverse complement strand
AAAGTAGATCTCCCCGGGCAACTTCGGTACAAGACCTCATTTGGCCTGTTTCGGGTCCACAAGGCGGGAATAGTAACAGAAACTCGTAACGGAAGGTTAGTTCTCTTACGAGTCATGTCAGGCATCGGTGTCCGCACCACGTCGCTTTACTAATGTACATGGCAGCCATCGTGGCTTCCAAGCACAATCCCATAGTCCGAGAGTTCTGCAAGCGGTGACCAACCGCTTGCAAGCCAATGAAGGTGGCACTCACTGCCTGTAGGCGCAAAGGTTCCCCGAGGGCAGTCCAGGGTCGAGTTAGAAATCTTCCAGGAATCGACCATAAAGAGGCGGGCCGACGCTAGCGTAACCGGGCAGAGCCCCTCGCCAGCGAACGGCCTTTTCACCCGGTTGCCGTCCGTTTTCCTTGACCGTCCCTCTCAGGTTGATGGCAACGAGGCCGTGGTCCAGGTTGAAGTCGTAGTTTTGAGCCAGGAGACTATGATCTCCTGAGCCAAGCGATATAGTCGAACACATTTATCTGGTCTCCTTCTCCGAAATACGCGCAGTACGCTTAATCTACGCTTCAATGAGCCCCGGGGTTTTCTGCTCTCCGAAGCGTGCGTCAGGTTGCTCCAACTCGTCTGTGCGGTCGCAGACGTAGTCGAGGGCGGGATCGTAGTCCCGGCCGTCTATCTCTGACATCCGAGGTCCGTAGAGATGCACGGAGATAGCAACTCCATCACCAGCATTACCTACCCGGTGGATACCTCCGTCGTAAGGGAGAACTGTCGAAACTACGTCTTCTTTTCTCCACACCTTCTGCCAGACGTTCTGCAAACTGGCGTGCTCAAATTGAGAGCCGTCGTCCAGGCGTTCGTAGCGTTCCTCGAACATCGAGCCGATTATGCAGTGGAAAGCTCCCCAGGAGGAATGGTCGTGGACCCTGGTTTCAGTGCCCGGCGGCCAGACGAAGATCTGGAGCGAGCCGCCGCCCGGCACATCGTACCGCCGGGCCACATACCAGTCTTCAGCAAGCTCCGCCTGTTTGAACAGAGGGAGGATGTGCGCATCCAGGAAGACAGGGTCCCTCGCCAGCCTGGTCAGGAAGCCGGGAGCCTCGTTCAGGCCCAAAATCCTTCTTCCTATTTGCGGGTCTGCCGCCGTCAGCATCAGAATTGGGCTCCTCTGATGGTCCTTTATCGGGATCATATTCGTCGTCATGTGTTTGCTCCTATCACTCGTGGTTTTTGTCGCATCCGGTGTACGAACAGCCAAGATCATTCGGAGGCCGCACGAGTGACCTGAGGCCGCCAGGTCCACGCCAGCCACGCGATGGCAACCAGCCCTACTAACTCGAGAGCCGCGAACCAGTAGTCATCCAAGTCTCCCGGAGGATTGGTAATGATGGAGAGCGCGAAGACAAGCACTACCAGAAGGTTTGCCCTACGGCTCCATACCTGCGGTAGCAACTTACTCAATGGCACCATGAGGATGGGCATGGCGAGCAAGATACCTGCGGCCAGCAAGAGTCCGTCCGACACTGTACGGCTCAGAATCTCCTCCAGGTAATCTTTTTTCGCAAGTTCGTGCATGTCGCGAAACAGCATGCTCAGCATGACAAAGACCCATAGAGACGAAATAATGGACGCCCTTCGCAGGTTCGCGAGAGCAACGTGGGCGTCATGGTTGGAATCAGTCATGATGAATTATTACCTCCATTCGATTCGGCTAACTACTTACTCTCTGCGGAGAGCTTCGACCGGCTGCAGGCCCGCCGAGCGGTAGGCTGGCAGTACCCCGAAGACCACCCCGATCAGGACCGAGGCCCCGGAGGCGAGCAAAACGGAGTTCAACGTCACCGCCGTAGCCAGGTTCGCCGATAAGGTCGGGAGCAGGGCCGAAACACCCACGCCCACCCCTATGCCGACCAGGCCGCCGAAGACCGAGAGCAGCACGGCCTCCAGCAGAAACTGGGAGAGTACGTCGGCGTTGGATGCTCCAAGTGCTTTTCGGACACCGATCTCGCGGGTCCTCTCCGTGACCGAGACGAGCATGATGTTCATGACGCCGATGCCGCCAACGAGCAGCGAGATAGCGGCGATGCCTGTCAGGCCGACGGTGAGGATGTCGGTGATCTGGGTGAAGCTTGAGAGGAGTTGCTCCTGGGTGGTCACCGAGAAGTCTTCTGCACCCCCGTGGCGGGCCTTGAGCTCGGCCGCAACGTCTTTGGCCGCCGCTGAGACTTTGTCGGGGTCGCTCGCAAGGGTCGTTATTTGGCTGACGTTCTGCGTCCCGGAAAGTGCCAGGGCGTCGTCTACGATCATGTAGGAGGACGCGGGCAGCGCGGCGATGCCGCCGCCGGTGGATTCCTTGGAGATGCCGACCACCTCGTACTTCTCGCCCTTGAGGGTGGCCGTCTCGCCGATTGCGGCTTCAGGCCCGGAGCCCAGCAAGTCCCTGGCTGCCGCTGGGGTAAGGACTAGCTCCTTGTCGCTTTTCACGAAGCGCCCGGCCTGAAGCTTCGTGGAGTTTATCTCTTGGTAGGAAGGTGCCACCCCGGAGAACTGGTAGCCTGCGCCTTCTATAGGCAGGGTCACAGAGACGTTCGGGGAGGCCGCGGCCACCGACGGAAGGTTCGCCACCGCCGTGGCGTCTTTGGTAGTGAGGGTACTTACGGCCGCCACGGGCCCACCTAGTCCGCCATCACCATCCTCGCCCGAGCCGGGGGCAATCGTTATGAGGCTCGGGCCGAGTTCGTCCAGTTGATCCGTTACCTGACTCTGGACCCCGGCGCCGAGGGACATGATCAGGATGACCGCCGCTACCCCGATGACGATGCCTAGCGTGGTGAGGAGGGAGCGCGCCCGGTTGCCGAAAAGAGCCGCGAGGCTCATACCCGCTATTTGCAGTGCCTTTCTCATGATTCGTCTCCCATCTTGTCGTTAGTATGGTTGTCAGCGACGATTCGTCCGTCGCGTACCGTGACGATCCGGTCTGCGTTGGCGGCCACTTCCATGTCGTGGGTGACCATGATGAGCGTCGTGCCCTCAGCCTTTAGCTCATCAAAGCGGTCCAAGATGCCTTCCCCGGACTTCGTGTCCAGGTTCCCTGTGGGCTCGTCGGCCAGAACGATGGCCGGATTGTTCACCAGGGCCCTCGCAATGGCGACCCTTTGTTTCTGCCCGCCGGAGAGCTCCGGTGGCTTGTGGTCGGCCCGGTTCGAGAGTTCGACCCTCTCTAAGGTCCCAAGCGCCCGATTCTTTCGCTCTTTGCCGTACACTCCGGCGTAGACCATCGGTAGCTCCACGTTCGAAAGCGCCGTCTGGCGGGGCAGGAGGTTGTAGGACTGGAAGACGAAGCCGATAAGATCCCGTCTCGCCCGGGTCACCTCACCGCCCTTGAGCCTGGACACCTCGCGTCCGTCCAGCACGTAGCTCCCCGAGGTCGGCTGGTCCATCAACCCGAGCAAGTTCATCAGCGTGCTCTTGCCGCTGCCCGAGGGACCGACCACTGACACCCACTCGCCCTTTTCGACCTGCAGGCTTACACCCGCAAGTGCCTCCACCCGGTTCTCACCCCCTCCGTAGATCTTGGTAAGGTTCTCTACCTCTATCATGGTCTCGGGTGTTGCAACCATCGCAGCCTCCGAGCGCCCCGGGCTTTTCGTTCTGTACTTCATTGACATCTCTTTCTCTCCTTCTCTTAGTGACCTTTCCGAAGACTGCCGCCTGAGTTGTCAGACTGAACCACGCATTCCGACGGCAGCGGTGCTTCCCGAACGGGGCAGACGACCACCCGATAGCGGGTAACAACGCACCCGGTCGAGTCCAGCTTCTTCCAATGTGCCAACGAGCTGTTCTTGCTCGAAACTCGTGTAGCGCCACCAGAGCCGCAACAACTCGTCTGAGAAGCTACGGCGGGTAGCGACGACGACCAGGACGCCACCGGGTCGTAGCACCCGGACCATCTCCGAGATGCCTTCCAACGGGTCGTCCAGGTGCTCCAACACGTGGGCGCAAACTACCGCGTCGAAGGAAGCATCCTCATACGGGAGACTCCTCACGTCCGCAATCTGCAGCCGGACGTCCACAGCAGCGTCCCCCAGGTTGCGGCGCGCCTGATCGAGCATACGATCCGAAACGTCTACGCCCTCGATACGGAGCGGCACCGGAGCCTGTTCAGCGAGGCCCAGGCTAAGGGCGCCCGTGCCGACCCCGCAGTCCAGTACCCGCCCACCGTCTTCCAGATGGACCAACGTCCCGTCGGAGAAGAGCCGCCCAAAGAGCTTACTGTAAGCCCTGGAGTAACCTAGCCTCTCGATGCTGTGGTGCCATCGATGGGCGGCTGCGTCGTACATCGCGGCGAGCTCAACAGCCTCTGGCGCTGTACGCTCTACGGAGACCCGCCAGGTACCGAGTGTTAGTTCCATGAGAGCCCTCTTTTCTTGCTTGCGGTGTACGTCTCGCTCCGGGACTCGGATCGGCGATCTACGGTTCTCATGGCCCTGGTCCTACCTGGTGTTCTTGTTGTTGTAGAGGTACATGGTCAGTGGCGCGAAGATCGCGACGAGCACAGCGCAGGCAACCAATACGGACACGACCTGCGCGGCAGTAGCCTGTCCGTGCATTGCACCCCGTACCGCCGTAACGGTGAGGCTCACCGGGTTGATGTTCACCAAGGGTTGTAGAAATCCTGGCATGGTCGCGGGATCAACAAACACGTTGCTGATGAAGGTGAGGGGAAACGTAACAAGTGAACTCATCACCGAGACAGACTTAGGATCTTCTACAAGCAACCCCACCGTCGTCCAGACCCAGGACAGGCTGAACGCAAACACGAGCATCAGTCCCAGGGACAACAGGACACCACTCAGACCAGCTTCCGGACGGAAGCCCAGGCTCAGGCCCAGCACGATGACGACCACTGACGCCATCGTGTGCCTTACCGTGTCGCTCGACAACGAGCCGACGAGCACCGCGGGTCTCCAGAAGGGGAGCGACCGAAAACGGTCGAAGATACCGTTGGAGATGTCTGTATTGAGTCCGAGCGCCGTATACGTCGTGCCCATCGTGATGATCATGACGAGAATTCCGGGTATGAGCTGCTGCAAATAGTCCTCGACGGAGCCGGCCAGCGCCCCACCAAAGATATAGCCAAACATTACCGTCAGCAGAACCGGGAACAGCGTAATGTCAATGAGCTGCGAGGGGACGTGCTTGATCTTGAGCAAGGCTCGCCAGCCGAGGGTCAGGGACGCCGACCACGCGCTCGGACGGGCCGGACGGTGTCCGGCTGTAGTGGCGGAGGCGAGCATCTGCTCGTCGAGGGTTTCGGGTATGGCAGTGTCTTTTGTGGTACTAGCGGTACTCATGCTGCTAAGTCCTTTCTGATGTTTGCGTTGGTACTTGCGTTGGTGCTTGCGTTGTTGGTAGTTTTCCTGAAGCTGCCTCGGCCGATCCCTCGCCCACCACCCGGTAGTCTTCCGCATAGCGCTTGCGCAGCTCTGTCTCGACCCGTTCGAGCTCCCGCGGCTCGTCGTCCACAGCCAGTATCACCGGCCTAAACGTTTTGGGCTCTCCTTCTAGTGCATAGCCAGCCGCGTCCCAGTCCTCAAGCCCGCCCGCGTATCGCCGGACATCGGTGTAGCCGTGTTGGGTGAGCATCTTGTAGGCTGCTCTGCTGGCGACGCAGGCAGGGTTTGAGCAGTAGACTACTGTTTCCGCTTCCT
>JBARZO010000286.1:0-4428 GCA_049650165.1 Rubrobacteraceae bacterium | reverse complement strand
AACTCTCGAATAGCTCTCGCCTCACAGCCGTCGCTCCGAGCGGCAAGTAACCGCTGGTGATCCCCTTTGCCATCGTGACGATGTCCGGCTTTATGTCGTGATGCTGGTAGCCGAACTTTTTACCCGTGCGACCGAAGCCACTGATTACTTCGTCTATGATAAGCAAAACGCCGGCGCGTTTACAGATGTGGGCGACTTCCTCGACGTAGCCTTCCGGTGGCAGGATCATGCCGCCGCCGGTAATCATGGGCTCCATGATCATACCGGCCACCGTTTCGGCCATTTCCCAGTTGATTACACGCTCTACTTCTCCGGCACACTGCAAGTTGCAGGCTGGCAGGTCGCTGCAGAACGCGCAGCGGTAACGATCCGGCGGCGCCACGTGCAAAAACCCGGGAGTAAGCGGCTCGTACCGGTACTTGCGCTCCGCGTGGCCGGTCGCCGCGAGTGAGGCGAAGGTCGAGCCGTGGTAGGCCCGGTAACGCGAAACGAACTTGTACCGGTTCGCTTGGCCGTTCTGCTGATGATATTGGCGAGCTATTTTGAACGCCGTTTCGTTTGCCTCGGAGCCCGAATTCGTGTAGAAAACTATGTAATCTCCGCCGAGCCACTCGTCTAGCTTCTCACCCAGTTTTATGGCGGGCATATGAGTCTGAACCAGCGGATAGTAGGGCATCGTTTTCATCTGCTCGCTGGCGGCTTGTACCAACTCATCCCGTCCGTACCCGGCGTTGACGCACCACTGACCGGACATGCCGTCGAGATAACGGTTCCCGTCTATATCGGTGATCCAGGATCCGCTGGCTTCGGTCACTTTCATCCTTGAGGCGTCGGGATCAAAGCCTTTCATCGCGTGCCAAACGTACTGCCGGTCCTTCTCCTGCCACTGCTCTGTGCCGCTGGTCCCCATCTTGCCACCTCCCCCCGGAAATCTCTCGCGAGACCGTATTCTTCAACGAAGCACGTAAACCTTATAGAATTTGCTCCGCTGAAGCATAGTGCAGGTCGTCGCCCTCACTCGCCGTTTCGTAAACGATGGAGTTTATTGATGCCGTCAGGCTGAATGCTGACGCGACCGTCCTGATCTTTGACCTCTTCGGGAATCCCTACTACCCTCGGCATCGAGACCCCTCCTACCTTGAGTGTGCTGGTATACCAATTAGGTATTACCAAATCAGGCTACCAGTTATTAGGCCTGCGCGCAAGGAGCGGGCACTACAACTCAGTAATTGAAGGATCGCGGGCACGGATGAGAAAAAGAAATCATACCTTATACCATTGACCTATGTCCAAAACTCTAGTATCGTGCATGGCTAGGTTACGAGGAGAAGGAGAAAGGACAGTTAAATGGGGTCGCAGGACGGCAGTCCGTACACGCACATCTCCCGCGAAAGATTTCTGCGGTTAGCCGGGTCTCTCGGCCTTATGGGCGCTTTGGGGGGGATAGCTACCTCTTGCGGGAGCGATGTTAGCGCAGAAGCGGAACAGTTTATGGCAAAGGAGGGAAGCGAGAAAGCTGCCCAGGCCGAATACACGATGGTGCTTTCGCTAGATGGCATTCGTAACCGTTGGCCCGATCAACCGGTTTACGAGCCTACGATGTACATTTTCGGTGCCTGGCAGTTGAAGCAAGCCATCGAGAAGCGTAGCAAAGACCGTATTTTTGTGGAGGTTCATCCTGCGGGGGAGCTAGGTGCCCAGACGGATGCGATCCTGAAGGTACAGGCGGGGATAGTAGACTGTGCAACCGCCAGTACTCAAAATACTGCTGCAGCGGCCCCGGTGTGGAACGTCACGGACATTCCTTACTCCATTGGTCCTGTGAGTAATTATTGGAAGATCGTCTACAGCAAGGAGGTGAACGATACTCTTCGCAAGACTAGCCGGGAGCTGTTCAAGCTTATGCCTCTAGCCATCTTTCCGCAATTGCGTTGGCTAGAGATGGGGCCTGGAATTACCGAGAAAATAACGAAGCCCGAGGATATTGATGGGTTGAAGATCAGGGTGACAGGCTCCCAATTAGAGCAAGAGTCTTTTGCCATACTGCCTGCTAGCCCGACCCCCGTTGCGTGGACCGAGGTGTTTACGGCTCTGGATGAGGGCGCTGTTGACGGCATTCACGTAGGAACAGCTTCGGTTGCGGATGCGGGCCTTGTGGAAGTCTTGGGACAGGTAATAGACACCACGTGGATGTACAACGCCGACACCTTCTTCCTGGGCACTCATTTCTTTGACAGCCTCCCCGAAGACTTGCAGGAAGCCGTGATGGAGGCGGCTTTCGACACCCAGGTCTGGGTCCACAACACATACGAAGAGCTTTTTACCAAACAGGTTGGCATCCGCAGAGATTCTCCCTCCGATAGCATCTACAAAGAAGCCGGCGTTGAGTTTACGTATCTGACAGAACAGCAGCGCGGAGCCTGGGAAGAGATGCTCGGGTATGAGAACAACAAAGAAATATACGATCCCATTATCGAACGTTATGGCCGCGAAGAGTACGAGACGGTCGTTGATGTCGCCAATTCTGCCGGTGCTGCGGAACAAAAACGCTGGTGGAAGTAAACCAGCTAGCAACTGAGGAACATAGAGCTAGAGGGGATCGCGTTGAGAATAGCAACAGAAAAACGTAGAGCTAGGGGGGATCGCGTTGAGAATAATTAGGTGGCTAGACGATTATCTTGAGTACGTTCTTTCTGTTCTTTTCTACCTCTACCTGACTTTGATCATCTTCATTGAGGTGGTCCGTCGCTACGTTTTCGACGCGGCCACCACTTGGGGAGAGGAGACAGCCGTATACGCTTTTGTCTGGATGACTTATATCGCGGCGGCGAAAGTAGCTAAAGAGAGGTCTCACTTATCCGTCGACATATTGGTAGGCCGGATGGGAAGACATGGGAAATTCGTCTCAGCCATGATCAGCGACGTCTGTTTCTTTATACTGGCGGCAGTAGTTTTCTACTACTCCCTGGTTACTATTCCGAGCTCGATACAGTACGGACAGACCATGCTGGGTGTTGATCTACCGATCGCGCTAGCCACCGCCAGCGTACCGGTTGGCTGGCTCCTGGTTATAGTTCGGGTCGTGCAGCGGTCTGTGAAAACTATAAGGGAATACACCTCAGGACAGGATATTCAAGCTGTAGGCGAAAACGTCGGAGAGTAGTACGGGGGGCTGTTAATAATGGACTTAATGACTACCATAGCCTTTATTCTAATAGTGGTTCTGCTGTTGCTCGGGGTAGAAATTCTCGTCGTGCTGGGCATAGGCACCATCCTGCTGACCCTCCTTACGGGTGCCTTTTCCCTTGAGAATATTGGGTTTACCGTGTTCAACTCGATAAACAACTTTGCCCTCATAGCCATGCCTTTGTTCATACTGACGGGGGACTTGATCTCCGACTCCGGTATTTCCCGGCGGTTAGTAGATTTTTCGCGCTCTATGATCGGTTGGTTGAGAGGCGGATTGGCTATGACAGGTATCGTGGCCTCTGCCTTTTTCGCTGCGATCAGTGGTTCCAACTCGGCGACCACGGCAGCCATGGGCAGGATCATGGTGCCGGAAATGGAGAAAGACGGGTATCCTACCGCTTACTCTGCAGCCAACGCAGCTTCCGGGGGAATCGTTGGGGTCATCATTCCACCCAGCATCGTGTTCGTTATCTACGGGGCGATATCCGGTGTTTCTGTGGGTGATCTGTTTCTTGGAGGCATCCTGCCCGGACTGATCCTGGTGTTGCTCATGATGGCTACTGCATTCGTTCTACGCAGTAGGAACAATTGGGGTGAGCGCCGGCGCTTCAGCTTGAAAGAGCTGTTTAAGAATCTGTGGCGGGCTAATCTGGCTTTCCTGGCGACGGCTATCATTCTGGTAGGAATCTACGGGGGGATATTCACACCCTCGGAAGCCGGAGCCGTGGCCGCAGTCTATTGTCTGGTGGTCGGGTTACTCGTTACGCGGAGCATCAAAATCACCGAAGTCCCAAGCATCATGAACAAAAGCGCCACCATCAATGGAATGATAGCGCCCATAATCGCACTGGCTATTGTGTTCTCACAGATTCTGGGGTTTTTGGGTTTGCCCAGTGCAGCAGTAAACGGATTGCTCGGCCTTAGCACCAACAGTGTGGTCCTAACTTTGCTAGTACTCTTTGTACTGTTGTTGGCCGGGGCCGTGATGGAAACAACCCCGAACGTCGTGCTTCTGGTGCCGATATTGGCTCCCTTCGCCACCCAGGTTTTGGGCTTTGATCCGATTCATTTCGGCGTGGTCATGGTGGTGACGTTGGCCCTCGGCTTCATTACTCCACCGTTAGGACTCAACCTCTTCGTCGCCAGCAGTATAACGGGAGCCTCGGTTCTCGATATAGCTTACAGGTCACTACCGTATTTGCTCGCTTTGGCTATCGGAGTATTGATCGTCACTTTCAT
>JBARZO010000285.1:0-11638 GCA_049650165.1 Rubrobacteraceae bacterium | reverse complement strand
TCTTCCAGGTTTTCGCCCCGGCCTTCGGCGGCGGCCCGGGCCAGAAAGAGGGCCGTGCCGGAGGGGGCGTCCACCTTGTTCCGGTGGTGCGCTTCGACCACCTCGATGTCGTAGCCGGAACCTAGTTTCTCTGATACTTCGCGGACCACTTCGTGCAGCAGGTTTACTCCGACGCTCATGTTCGGGGCGAGCATGATTGGGACTTCTTTCGCGGCTTGCCGGACTTCCTCTAGTTGCTCCTCCGAAAGTCCCGTGGTTCCGACGACGAGCGGTTTTTGGTATGCGAGGTGTTCTATGGTCGCTTCCGGCATCGTAAACTCGATCAGGGCTTCCGCGTCATCCGGTGGATCCTCGGCCGCAAGAATTCCGGCCTCACCCCAACCGCAGAGCGTGCCGAGGTCTTTGCCCAACTCTTTTGCGCCAGCCTCGACGGTGCCGCCTGCAAGCTCGAAACCTCCCGTTTCGAGCGTAGCGCGGCAGAGCTCGCGGCCCATGCGGCCCGCCGCCCCGGTTATGGCTACGCGGATAGCTCTGTCGTTCAAACCTCTTCGGGGGTGGGGAGGAGGTGGTTCGAGAGGTCTAGGGTTTCTTGCAGCAGGGTCAGGTTCTCACCCTCCATCGGGACCAGGGGGAGCCGCATCTCGTCGGAGCAGAAGCCGAGCAGCGAGGCGGCGGTCTTTACGGGGATCGGGTTTGTCTCCACGAACAATGCCCGGAAGAGAGGCAGCAGTTCGTAGTGAAGTTCGCGGGCCCGTTCCCAGTTGCCTTCCAGCGCCGCGTCTACCATGTCCGAGACCGCGCCGGGGGCGATGTTGGAGGAGACGGCCACGGCGCCGACGCCGCCCAGCGCCATGAGCGGCAGGATCATGGGGTCGTCGCCGGAGAGGATGTCGAAATCCTCGCCGCACAGTTTCCGAATGTCACTGACCATGTTCATCGACAAGGTAGATTCTTTCACCCCGACGATGTTCGGAACCTCCGCCAGCCGGGCCATAGTATCCGCCTCGATGGTGACCGCCGTGCGACCGGGGATGTTGTAGAGCAGTATTGGAAGGTCCGTGCTCTCGGCGACGGCGGTGAAGTGCCGGTAAAGTCCTTCCTGGGTCGGTTTGTTGTAGTAGGGAGAGACCTGAAGCGAGCCGTCGGCCCCGGCTTCCTGGGCCATCTTGGTGTATTTGATCGCCATCTCCGTGCTGTTCGAACCCGAACCGGCGACCACGGGAACCCGTCCGTCGGCGACCCGCGCCACGGTCTCAATGACCAGCCGGTCTTCGGCCTCGCTCATGGCCGGGGTTTCGCCGGTGGTGCCGCAGGGGACGAGGCCGTGGATGCCCTGATCTATCTGCAGCTCCACCAGGCTCTCCAGAGCCTCGACGTCCACCGCGCCGTTCCTGAATGGGGTTATAAGGGCCGTAAACGCGCCGCTAAACATCTCTCTCCTCCAACTCGAAGCTCTCGTGGAGGCGTCGGACCGCCTCCTCTAGTCTATCCACCTGCAAAACACATGTTACCTGAATTTCCGAGGTCGAAACCATCCTTATCGGGATGCCCGCCTCGCCCAGAGTATCGAACGTCTTCGCCGCGTAGCCGGGACGATTCAACATCCCGGTCCCGACGACTGATACTTTGCCCAGGTTCTCCTCGGCTTCCACCGAGCCGCCCAGGAAATTCGCGACTTCTCCGGCAATTCGCCGCGCCTCTGGAAAGTTCTCGCGATTCACGGTAAAGGCCACGTCCGCCGTTCCTTCGCGGATGCCGCTCTCGACGATCACGTCCACAGAGATGCCGTTCTCGGCCAGCGGCATGAAGATCCGGCTCATCGTCCCCGGCCCGGTGCGGATGCCGTTGAGGGTTATGCGGGCTACGTCCGGGTCGTGGACGATCCCGGCCAGGGTTTCTCTGGTCTCTAGCTGTTCCAACTTCTTACCTCCCGCTATAACCGTGCCCGGCTCCTCGTTAAAGGAACATCGGACGTGTATCTCGACCCCGTAGAGCGCCCCGAGTTCGACCGCCCGAGGGTGCATGACCTTCGCCCCGCGCCAGGACATCTCTGCCATCTCCTCCGGGGTGATGAGCGGTATGCGCCGGGCTCCGGGGACTATCCTGGGGTCGGCTGTGTAGACGCCGTCCACGTCGGTGTATATCTCGCAGCGTTCCGCGCCGAGTGCTGCGGCGAGCGCAACGGCGGTTGTGTCAGAGCCGCCGCGACCGAGGGTCATCACGTCGCCCAGGGAGTTCATGCCCTGGAAGCCGGCGACGATGACCACGTGATCCCCATCGAGTAGCTTGTGGATGCGGTCGGGTTTTATCTCGGAGATCACACCCGAGCCGTAGCGACCGGTGATCCTGAACCCCGCCTGCGGCCCCGTGAGCGACACCGCCGGAACCTCCCGGTCATTGAGCGCCATCGCCAAAAGCGCCACCGACTGCTCCTCACCGGTAGCCAGAAGCTGGTCGATCTCCCGGGGCGAAGGACTCCGGCTGACCTCCGACGCCTGTCGTAGCAACCGGTCGGTGCTCTTCCCCATAGCCGAGGCGACCACAACCAGCCCCCGGCCCGACTCCCTGGCGCGGCCGATCCGATCCGCCACCGCCGTTATGTGCTCCGGCGTGGCGACCGAACTCCCGCCGTACTTCTGAACGACAATCTCCACGCTTATGCTTTTTCCACAGGTCGCATGCTTTGTAGCCTAGCGTATCGTCCACAAATTCGCAGCGCGCAGTACGAACACCGCCCGGCGCTTTTCAATTGTTGTTACGGCATTGGCTTTCCACCGGTAACGCCGAGCGTTTCCCCGTTGACGAAGCTGGCTTCCTGAGAGGCCAGAAATACGAACGCCGGGGCCAGTTCGGCGGGTTGTGCGGGACGGCCCATCGGTGAGGTTCCGCCGAATTGGGAGACCGTCTCACCGGGCATCGAGGCTGGGATGATCGGGGTCCACACCGGTCCGGGCGCCACGGTGTTCGCCCGGAGACCGTATTCGGCGACCTCCAGGGCAAGACCCTTCGTGAACGAGATGATGGCCCCCTTCGTCGAAGAGTAGGGGAGCAGGACCGGCGAGGGCTGATAAGCCTGGATGGAGCTCGTGTTTATAAAGGAGCCGCCCTCCGGCATGTGCGGCAGCGCTGCTTGAGAGAGCCAAAACATGGCGTAGACGTTTGTCTTGAACGTCCGGTCGAACAACTCGGTGGAGATGTCGGCTATGCCGTCCACGGTCATCTGGTGGGCGGCGTTGTTGACGAGGACGTCTATCTGCCCGAACTCCTCGACGGCTTTGTCTATGATGCTCTTGCAATGATCCTCGTTAACGATGTCTCCGGGAACTTTGACGGCTTTTCTACCGGCCTCTTCGACGACATGGGCTGTTTCCTCAGCGTCGGATTCCTCTGCTTCGAGGTAGGAGATCAGGACGTCCGCCCCCTCCCGCGCAAAGGCCAGCGCTACTGCCCGCCCGATGCCGGAGTCCCCGCCGGTAATAATGGTCTTCTTTCCTTCGAGCCTTCCGGAACCCTTATAGGTTTCGTAGCCGTAGTCGGGCTTGGGACCCATCTCCGACTCGAAACCGGGATGTTGGTCGCGCTGGTCCTGCTCTCCAAATTCAGGCTGTGGGTATTGCTCTTTAGGGTCTTGCTGCCGGGTCTGATCTTCGTTCATCCGGGCCTCCGGTTCTCGTTTGGTGTGTTGGGATTTATCTCTCTCGACCGTTTTCCCGTTTAGGACACCGATCAAACGCCACTCCAGGACCGAAACAAAAGCCAGAATTATTTGTTAGCGGTATCCGACCGCTCGCCGCGGCCGACGAACTCGTCCATCGAGGCGTTGATGCCAAAGAAGTCCATTAGACGGTCGAATACATTGACCGGAAGCAGTCGAAAAGCTGGTACAAGGTTGACGATAAACGGCATCTTCAACTCCTGCCGGTCCTTCTGAATGGCCCACAGTATACGATCTGTGACCTCGTCTTGATCCAGGATAGGCAGTATGCGCCGGAAGCGGGTCTTTACGCCCTCGAACATCCCAGTGTCCACGTAAAAAGGCTCGACGATGGTGGTCCGAATGTTCGGGTAGCCGGTCTTTTTCAGCTCCACGCGCAGGGATTCGGTGAAGCCGATGGCAGCGTGTTTGCTCGCTGAGTAGTCGGTTTGCTTGTCTACGCCCAGCAGCCCGGCGGCGGAGGCGACCGTTACGACGTGGCCGGTGCCCTTCCCCAGCATGTCAGGTAGGAAGGATTTGGTTACCCAGAAGAGAGCCAGTGTGTTGACGCCGAAGACAGCCTCTATCTTCTCATCCGGGGTCTCCATGAGCCGGCGACCAGAGACGATGCCCGCGTTGTTAACCAGGATGTCAACCTTACCCACCGACTCGTGTACTTTATTGGCCGTCAGATACACTTCTTCGCGGTTGGAGACATCGCAGACAAAGCCGTAGGCGTCGCGACCGGTGTGGGCCCGGATCTCCTCGATCACCGCATCCAGGGCGCTAGCGTCCAGGTCATAGAGCACGACCGTACCGCCGCTTTTCGCCATCTTGAGGGCCATAGATCTTCCCATGCCGCTCGCGCCTCCGGTAATTACTATGGTTTTACCGGAGATCCTGGTCACAAGAGTTCCTATCTAGTCTAACGAATACCCGGCACCCTGCGGAGCACCTTCAAAGCACTGCTTACGAATCGGGCGTAACGCTCTTCACTCACCCCCGGAGGCGCCGCTATCGGAACACCTCTCTGTACCGCGACCGTCTGGCTCTCGGTGTACTTCTGTATCCCGTGCGCCCCATGACGCCGCCCGACCCCGGAATCCTTGAATCCCCCCATCGGCGCATCCAGGGATGCCCACGCCGCAGCGTAAGCCTCGTTCACGTTCACCGTGCCGGCTTCGAGACGCGTTGCGAGTTGACGACCTTTCTCTAGATCTCGCGTCCAGACGCTGAAATTCAAACCGTATTCGCTGGCGTTGGCCTCTTCGACGGCATTATCCAAAGTGTCAAATTTATATAACGACGCTACAGGCCCGAAAGTTTCCTCGGTACAGAGCGTCATGTTTTCGTCGACCCCTTCGAGGAGGGTTGGTTCGTAGAAGTACGGCCCGAGGTCCGGGCGGGCGCGTCCCCCGGTTAGGGTCTTTGCGCCTTTGTTCACGGCGTCTTCTACGTGTTCTTCTACGCGTTGAAGTTGGTCGGCGGAGATCATGGTTCCCATGTCTGCCCCGTAGCCGAGGCCTGCGCCGAGCTTCATATTGCGGATGTGCTCTACGAGGCGGCGTTTGAATTCGTCGTAGATGCCGGACTGAACGTAGAGGCGTTCCATAGAGATGCAGAGTTGGCCGCCGCTGGAGAAGATGGCCCGCTCTGAGCCGGGGATGGCCTTTTCGAGGTCGGCGTCGTCGAGAATGATCATGGCGTTCTTGCCACCGAGTTCCATCGAGTAGTCTATGAGTCGTTCGGCTGCCTGCTGCGCCACGATGCGGCCAACTCGGGTGCTGCCGGTGAACATGACGAAATCCACGTTGTCCACTATAGGTTTGCCGAGTTCCGTACCGTAGCCGGTGACGATCTGGATCAGGTCTTCCGGTAGCCCGGCTTCGCAGAGAAGTTCCGTAGCCCACAGTACGGAGTAAGGGGTCTTTTCGTCGGGCTTTATGATGGCGCCGTTGCCGGCCAGGAGTGCGGGGATGGCGTCGGAGATTCCTAGAGAGAGGGGATAGTTCCACGGCACGATAAAGCCCGCGACGCCTAGTGGATGGTGGTATTCCCAGGTGGTGGTCAGGAGCGGCAGTGCGCCCTGGCGGCGGCGGGGTTTGAGGTGTTTCTCGGCGGTGTTGGCATAGTAGCGGGCGGTTATGGCGGTGTCGAGAACTTCCTCGAAGGCGTGTTTGCGGGCCTTGCCGTTCTCCTGTTGGATCAGGTCCAGCACTTCCTTTTGGCGATTTAGCACCAGGTCGTGGAACCGCAGGAAGATCCCTTTCCGCTCCGAAAAAGATGTCTCCATCCATCTCTTCTGTGCCGCCCGCGACCTCTGGGTAGCTTCCTCAACGTCTTCCGTCGTACACTGGGGTATGTGGCCCAGTGCCTCTCCCGTAAACGGCATCTCGACGGCGATCTCCTCGTGGACATCGTTCGCGAGCGTGATGTGTTCTACCAGCCGGCTCAACAGGCTTCCGCCGGAAAGGCTCTTGTCTACTGGAGGTTTCGTCTGCACGGGCTCACTTTATCCTTACGCGGCGCCACCGGAGGTCCGTGAGGGCGCATCGGGCCGCCGCGTCGCCGGGGACGCCGTGTACCGCGCCGCCGGGGAAGGTCGAGGCGCTCCCGATGTACAGGCCTCGCACGGGAGTGCGGTAGGGTGACAGTGATGGTATAGGCCGGAAAAAGAGTTGATCCGGAGCCTGGCTCCCGGCATTTACGTCTCCGCCGACCAGGTTTCGGTTCCGGTTTTCCAAATCCACCGGCGTTATTACGTGTCGATCCATTATGAGGTCCCGAAAGCCCGGCGCGAAGCGTTCGATCTGTTCTTCCATGCGCTCCACGTGTTCCTCGGTATGTTTGCTCCAGTCGATGCCGGATGGGACGTGGGTATAGGCCCAGAAGGTATGCTGGCCTTCCGGTGCGCGGGAAGGATCGGCGACCGAGGGTTGGGCGGCGAGCATGAACGGTTTCTCTTGCAGGTAGCCGAGGTTCTCCCGGGAGATGTTCTCCTTCAGTTCCTGGGTACCACCACCGATGTGGAGCGTCCCAGCATTTTGCGCCGTTTCGTACTCCCACGGAATAGGGCCCGAGAGTGCGTGGTCGATCTTCAAAGACCCGGGACCGTAGCGGAAGCGGGCCATTTTCTTTTTGTAGGAGTCCGGCAAGAAACTGCCGGAGAGGCCGAGTAAGCCGTGTGGCGTAACGTCGCAGACGGCCAATCCCGTACGGATTTCCTCTCCGTTCACGACCACGCCAGTGACCCGGCCGTTGCTGGCCGAAACCTTCTCTACCGGTGAACTTGTGCGGATCTCACCTCCCAGGCTCTCGAAGTAACTCGCCAGTGCCCCGGCGAGCTTGGCGGAGCCACCCTCGGCGACCGGCCAGCCGACGACGTGGCCGAGCAGGTTCAGGTAGAAACCGAAGACCGCGCTCCCGGCGGCGTCTGGCGGCACGTCGCCGTGCAAAGCCGTGCCGTAGAGCCAGGCCTTCGCTCCGTCGCTGGAGAAAAGTTCATCCGCCAGCGCCTCCGCCGGCTGCAGAACTATCCGCCCCGTCTCGAGCGAACCCTGGTACCCGAGCCTCAGCGCCGCCCGCAGGCCGCCCCAAACGGGCGGGAATCCGTGCATCATCGCTTTCTTCAGTACGTCCCAATTCTCTATGTAGGGAGAGATAAACTTCTTCCAACTCTCGCCGTCGCCGGGATGCAAGGCGTCGAGAGAATCGGCGGTACGGTCGAGGTTTTTGTATAGCGAAGCCCCGCGACCTTCGTCTAGGATGTGGGACACTGCCACCTGTGGATGGACGAAGCGGAGGCCGTGCTTCTCCAGCGGCATTCGGGCGAAGATGGGAGAAGCGGCGCTCGCGGGGTAGACAGAGGAATAAGTGTCATGCAGAAAACCGGGGAGGGTCAGTTCGTCGGTCTTAACTGCGCCCCCGATGCGCTCCTCCGCCTCCAAGAGCAGCACCGAGAGATCCGCCTCAGCGAGTCTTATAGCCGCCGATAGCCCATTTGGCCCGGCTCCGACGACAACTGCGTCGTACGAATTACTCATTGCTGTGAGTTGATTGTCGCAGGCATCGAAAAGAGTATAGCTTTTTGACCCGAACCAGGATGTAAGCAGCTATCTTACGGTGGTCTCGTGAACCACTTTTGGAGGTTCGGCCAGCGGGGTGTGTATACCGACCCGGCCCTGTCGGAGTCGTACCCAGAGGGCTATGAGTGAGACCCCAACGAGAGTGGCTATGGGGTCCATCAATCCGGCTTCGGGGCCGAACGCCCCGCCGGTCCAGAGATCTGGGCCGCCCTGATCCGTCGCGAGGAAGGATGCGCCGATCGGACCCAGGCCGCTGACCGGGAAGCCGAAGACGGTACCCTGAAAGAAGTTCCATGTTATGTGCAGACCGATCGGGATAGCGAGCTGGCCGGTGAGGATGTAGCCGGCCCCGAGGAGCAATCCTGCAAGGGCGATGTTGAAGGCGCTGAGAGGAGTGGCGTTCTGATTGCCGAGGTGGAGGACGCCGAAGATGCTGGAGGAGAGAACCCAGGCCGCTACGATCGCGCCGTGGGGACCGAGAAACGGGTAGTTAAAACCTTCTGCCATGTTGAGAAGCTGGTAGCCTCGAGAAAACATCTCTTCGTAAACGCCGATGCAGAGAAAGATGGCGATCGGCAGCAACAACGCGATCCAGAACGGCGTGCCGGATATACCGGACTCGAAAGCACCTTCGATTCGGATCCATCCGAAAGAGATCTCCACCAGGAAGATCCCGGTCATAAGCGCCGCCCCCAAAGCCAGGCCGAAGGCGAGGTCGAGCCACCATCCGCTGTCCAAGCGAAGTCCGAAATCCTTTATAGGCCGACGGTCCAGGAAACGTCCCGCTAGCCATAGGCTCAGGAAGATCGCACCGAGAGAAGCGACGCTGCTGAAGAGCAGGATCGCCGGCGACTGGGTCAAAGCCGCGACTGAGTCGCTGGAAGGCGCCTCTGGAGCGCTCGCCACGAACCATATCGCGGCCAGGGGTGCGAGAAAGAGGAATGTAGCGGCCTGGAAGATCACGACCTGCGCCAGCAACCGCCAGACAGCGCGGGGCCGACGCTCGCGCTCCTCGAAAAATATTTGCAACCTCTACCTCCGCTTCCGGACAAACGAGTTCATGCAGGACCGAATATACTACCCGCTCTTGCGCATCTCCCGCCGTCGCATGGGCATGGCGTCGATGCGACGGAATATTTCTTCTGCGGGGGCGGGCTCTTCCGTGCGGTATTTCTCCGTGCCGTCCTTGCCGACGAGTATCGTGGTGAAACCCTCGATGCCGAACTGGTCTCTCATCTTCGCCGCTTCTTCCGGGTAGACTGTGGTTCCGTCTAGCTCTGCTTCTTCCTGCTCCAGAAACTTGCCGAGCAGCAAGTCCCGTTCCTCGAAATCGGGTTCCAGCCCTTCCAGCAGGCGTAGCTGTTCTTCATACCTGTTCCCGGAGGCAGAGGGAGCAAAGATCAGTAACAACCGATTCTTCCACTTGTAGGGCGAGAGGTCCACGATACGTCCTTTCCCCGATTGGTAGTATCCAGGAGAAGACTAACCTGACAGAGAGGAGCTTGTTGTGAACGAGCTGGTACGTTTCACTGTCTACTCAGATTACTTATGACCGTGGTGCTTTAACGGGGCCGTGCGCCTCGAAAAGATAGAAGCCGAGTACCCGGATACCCTCGAGGTGGTGTGGAAAAGTTTTATGTTGCGCCCCACGCCGCAGCCGCGCAGCATCGAGCAGCACCGAGAGTACACCAGGAGCTGGCTGAATCCCGCCTCTCAGCCGGAGTCCGGCGAGTTTGCCGTCTGGGCCACGGAGAACTCCCCGCCGACGCACAGTGTCCCGGCGCTGGTGGCGGGGAAGGCGGCGGCCACGTTCGGGGATGAAGCATTTTATCGCTTCCACGTTGAGGTTATGCGGGCGTACTTCGCCGAGAACCGTACGATCTCAGACCTCGACGTGCTGACGGATGTCGCCGCTACGGCGGAGATACCTTCAGGTGAGTTTCGAGAGCGGCTAGAGAATGACTGGCAGGCGTTCGAGGATCAGGTGTTCGCCGAGCACACCGAGGCGGTGAGCCTCGGTGTCACCGGCATACCTTCGGTGGTAGTGGACGATGCTTTGCTGATTCCCGGCGCGGTCGAGACCGACGTATACCGACGCATCATCCGAGACCATTTGGAGCTTAGAGAGTAGCTTCTCTAAACGCTGTTGAGCTTGCGGGTCTCTTTTAGGGCTTCGCTGTAGCCGTTAGTCAGCTTCTGGTAAGAGTCCACTTCTTGCGCGGATTCTTTGTTCCCGTTGCCGTTGAGACGTTTTTTCAGCGCGACGGTGGTGAAGAAGACGCCCCGGTAGTACGGGACGAGCTGTTCAAGGGTTATCGGCGGTTTATCTGGCCGCACGCTGTCTCTTTGGGCCTCGTCCGCCGAGACCGAGATCTCCGGTTCCCGACTTCCGGGCTCTCCGCTATCGTCCAGGCTGTCTAGCGCCTCGAAGATCTTCTCGTCCCCGGGCCGGTCGGCGAAGTCGCTGCCGGAGTAGGCGTACTGGATCTCGCCCGAGCGGTCCACGACGATGATAGCTGGGATCGCGACGCCTTCATCTTCGTTCCACAGGTCGCAGAGCTTGCTCAACTCGCCCCTTGCATCGCTCAAGAGCGGGAACGGTAGTTCCAGTTTTTCTGACATCGACGCGCCGTGGTCCGGCGGGTCTACGCTGATGCCCGCTAGGCGCACCCCGCGCTTTTCGAACTCTTCGTACTCCCTGGCAAAGCTACCTAGCTGCCCGTTGCAGTACGGTCACCAGTTGCCCCGGTAGAAGACCAGCATCACCGGGCCTTCAGAGAGTTGTTCGTCGAGGTTCCAGATTTTGCCGGTGTGGTCCGGCAACTCGAAGGCCGACATCTTATTACCGACGGTCATATCCGCCACGTTGGCTCCTTTGTTCGCCAAAGCCCCATACGTACCATCTCATTGGAGCATGGAAACATCTTTGCATTCGCCTATAGCTAAAGAGCTACGAGATTTTACTGCGGAGGGTAACTAATTTGCGATCGCTAGACGGGGTTACTCGCCGCTGTGTCCGTCTTCCTCCGGGTCTCCGTAGAACCCGAGGCTTCGGGAGATCTCGGCGGCGGTTTTTTTGACCAGCTCGCCCATCTCCGGCACCGATTCCGCCGGTAGCCGGAAGACCGGTCCCGAGATGGCTACGGCGGCGATGACCGCCCCGTCGGCGGCCAGGATCGGGGCTCCAACAGCGTTTATCCCGACCTCCAGCTCCTCGATAGTGCAGCCATAACCGGTGTCCCGGATCTCTTGAAGTTGTTGTTGCAGAACGTCGCGGTCCGTCACCGTGTGCTCGGTGAGCTCTTCGAGAGGTTTTCGCAGGATGTGTTGCCGTTGCTTCTCGGGCATGTAGGCCAGCAAGACTTTACCGGCGGCCGAGGCGTGCAGCGGCGTGTGCCAGCCCGACCAGTCAACGGCCATCATGGAAGAGGTAGATATGCTCTGATGGATGATAACCGCCTCGTCGTCCTCCAGGGCTGTGACGGTCACGGTTTCTTCTGTCTCGTCGCTCAGGCGCTCGCAAATCGGCTGGGCGTAGCGGACGATGTCCAGTTCCGCAGTTACCGTACTCGCTAGCAGCACCACCCCGAAGCCCAGCCGGTATTTCTCTGTCCCGCTGTCTTGCTCCACCAGACCCCGGTCCCGGAGCGTGGCGAGCAGCCGGTAGGCGGTGGACTTATGGATGTCTAGCTCGTTGGCGACCTCGGTGACGCCCGACCATCCCTGGCTGGACAACAATTCCATGACAGTTATTGCGCGATCCACCGATTGGACAGAGGAGCTTTTGCTCTTAACAGGATTCATAGATGCTTATTCTACACGCCTTCCCTGAAATATCTTTTCTCTATCAGTTGGTGAT
>JBARZO010000284.1:0-3320 GCA_049650165.1 Rubrobacteraceae bacterium | reverse complement strand
GACCATGAATCAGCGCGTGGGTTCAAACAAAGACCTCGATAAGCTGGCAGATCTTTCGGGGGATCTCCCAGATGAAGGCAGGATTCGTGAGTCAATTGACCTTCTCCGCAAGCGCGTCGTATAACCTTGTATTCGATGCTGTCATCCCGGTTTCCGAGTTAGAGTCAGAATTGTATTAAAGTTTACCCCTGGCACAACCGATTAACATAATATTGGTGTAGTTTACTGAAAGGAGAAATTCATGAGAAAGACCATCTTCTTGTTTTTATTAGCCCTCGGCTTGGTCGTTGTGTCGGGTGGGCCCTCTGCAGCTTTCACTGAAAACTGTAATAGAGGTGGTCTTAAAGCCACTAACGGTTCGGACGTACTTTACGGGACCGCTGGCGAAGACGTTATTTGCGGTATGGCCGGGAAAGACAGAATCTACGCTAAGGGCGGGGACGATAAACTCAAGGGCGACCGAGGCGTAGACAGGATCGTAGGCGGCGCAGGCGACGACAAAATAAAGGGTGGTATGGGAAGAGACACTCTTCTGGGCAGGGCTGGACATGACATACTTCGTGGGGGCTCGTTTAGGAAGGTGAACGACGGCAAACGAGATGTTCTAGACTGCGGCAGTGGTGTAGACACTGTGTATTTTACGCCGGGAGTCGATGTTGTTCGCAACTGCGAAATCCTCAACCCTCCCTCGTGATTCGTTGTTTTCGGTTAGCTAATTAGTCGCCCTCGCATAAAGTGTATCGGAAACATAGAGAGGGCGAGCGTGAAGACCAATATCCAGGCTACGTCTATTGATACGCCTAAAGATGGGCCCGTTGCCAACTCCCGGCACACGTTCACCGCGTGGTAAAGCGGGGTGAACCAGGCGATCTGGGGTACGGGGGCCGGGAAATCCTGGACCGGGAAGAAGATCCCGGAGAACAGAAAGAGCGGCGTCACTACCAGGGTGAAGTAGTAGGCGTACAGATCTATACGCTGTATCAAGCTGGTGAATAAGGTGCCCATAACGCTAAACATGATGCCTATAACGAGTAGCATCATCGGAATTAGGAGCGCCCAGAAAGAAACTATCAAGGGCTCGTCGAATATGATCCCCAGGGCCGTTAGCATTGCTAGAAAGCCTGTCCCGTAGAGTGCGGCACGGGTTCCGGCCCACAGGTATTCTCCGGCGACCACGTCCTCGGCGTTTACGGGCGTTGTGATGATGGCGTCGTAGATGCGGTCTATCTTGAGTTTTACGAAGGTGTTGAAGGTGCTCTCGAAGGAGGCGGCGAACATGGCGTTTGAGGCTAAGAGTCCCGGCGCTATGTACTGCACGTAGCTCTGACCATCTATACCGCCTTCCTGAATGAAAGCCCCGAGGCCGAGTCCCAGAGCGGCCAGGTACAGTAGCGGCTCGAAGAGGTTAGGGAACATGATGGTCTTCCAGTACTTTCGGAAGATGGTTATGTTGCGCTGCCAAACCCGGAAAGCACCTCGGGGGGAAGGTACGCGGAAAGAGGATTTGCTCATTCGATTAGGCTCCGCCCGGTGAGCCGCAAGAATACGTCTTCGAGCCCCGCCTGCCGGACAACGGTGTTGTCCACTTCTATTCCAGAGGTACGGACTTTCTCCAGAACCGAATCGGAGTCCGAGGTATAGGCCAGTAGGGCGTCTCCGGTGTTTTCGGTGGCGTCGGTGCTGTTGGCGAGAAGGTGGCTGAGTTGCTCCAGCGCGTCGTGGCGGGCGCGGAACTCCAGGACTTGAGGGCTTACGTGATCCTGGATCATTGTCCGCGGTGAACCGCCGGCGATGATCTCACCACTCTCCATTATGACTAGCCGGTCACACAGCTGGGCCGCCTCCTCCATGTAGTGCGTTGTAAGAATTAGGGTTTTATTTTCTCGTGTTAGCTCCCGCAGCCGCTCCCAAACAAGATGACGGGCTTGCGGGTCCAGACCCGTCGTCGGCTCGTCTAACACCACGATCTCCGGATCATTTATGAGGGCGCGGGCGATAAGCAACCGACGCTTCATTCCACCGGAGAGCTGCTCTACTTTGGACTCAGCCTTCTCTGTGAGCTGAACGAACTTCAACAACTCTTCAGCCCGCTGTAGCACCAACTTTTTGGGTAGGTCGAAGTATCGCCCATAGACGAGCAGGTTCTCCTTTACCTTCAGGTCGTCGTCGAGGTTGTTTTCCTGCGGCACGACACCGATGCGCCGCTTTACCCGGCGCTCGTCGTGCTTCACGTCTAGGCCGGCTACGGTCAGGTCTCCGCTCGTCGGGACGGCGGCGCCGTAGATCATCTTCATCGTCGTAGTCTTGCCCGCCCCGTTCGGCCCGAGAAAGCCGAAGCACTCGCCCCGATAAACCTCGAAGTCCACCCCTTTTACGGCCTGAAATTCCCCGTAAGTCTTTCTCAAACCCCGGGCCGCCAGCGTAGAATCTTGTCCCGATGGGCCGATGTTTTCCCTATTGTCTTCGTGCAATCTCTATCCGAAGCTCTTTCTATCGAAGCCAACTACTCGAAACGAGGTTCCGACTTTGTTTGAGACCGCGCTTCGAATGATGGGTCAGAGGTTCATATACTACTGCATAAGACCTTTTCTCCCCACATCGAAGACGGCATATGCCAAGCCCGAATATTAAATCTCCGCGGCCCCTAGATGTTGTGTGCCCTGTCTCACAGATCGTCCAGAAACAAGAATTCTGTTTCACGAATCTTAAGAAATCCCTGCCTAACCCCCTACCACATTGCAAAATGTACTGTTAGAATCCGCCGCATGGGTAATAGATCTGATCGTCGTATATTTCGTAAGCGTCGCAGGCGGGTAGGACTCGTTCTGTTCGCCGCGCTGGGAATTTTGTTGCTTGGTGGGCTGCTGTTCTCGGGCCTTATCAACACTCAAGAGGTATCGGAAGGTTATCCGGTAGAGCGGATGGAGCTTCCCTTATTCGCCTCAGCCCCGGAGGCTGTGGAGCAGGTAGCAGAGGGGCAACCGGACCAGGCCATGGTCGAAAACGAGGCGGCTGCCAAAGACAAGGCCGCGGAAAAGAAAACCTCCGAGCAAAATGCTGCTGACGATAACAAAGAGCAAGAGAAGTCTGCCGCGCAGGCTGAGTCAAAACCTGATGCTCCGCCACCGCCGCAGGATAAGACGACCTATCTTACGGTTCCAAAGATGGGGCTCTACGACAATGCGGTGTACAACAGCAGCGACCCCGCGACGCTAGACGTTGGTGCGGCTAAGTTGGAAGAGTCGGCTTTTCCGTGGGAAGACAGTGCAAACCCCTATATTTCGGCACATAGACTTGGTTGGCCGGGTACAGCGAGCTAC
>JBARZO010000283.1:0-3569 GCA_049650165.1 Rubrobacteraceae bacterium | reverse complement strand
CTCCGGGACATCTAGCTCTACCACAACGGGTTTTACGAGCTTCTTATCTGCGGCTACTTGGGTAACGTTCGTCGGCAGAAACCCCGTATTCTCGACGGTGAGTTCCAGGCGCCGCACGCCGGGCGATATTTCTTCGGTCTTCAGGTTCGCTTCCAGGCGCGGTCCCGTTCGGGCATGAGAGAGGGCGAACCTGCAGAGCTTCTCGCACTCGGCCTCCAGCAGGTGCGGCGGAGGGTTCTGGACGGTGAACTTCGACTTCCAACCACCAATCTCCACTCGTCCCAACTGCGGATGCTCGAACGACTTCCACTCAACGAAGCCTTCACTATCCAACTCTCTGTCGTTCCAGGCGAGCATCTTTAGCTGTGCTTCTTCCGGCGGGTTTCGGAAGAACTCGATAAAGTCCGGAACCTCCACCCCGGCGCTCTTGGCGGCGGACCAGAACTCGATGGTGAAGGCGAGGACGCCGTAATACGAATAGGCCCAGTCGTCGAAGGCGCCGGTTATGTACTTGCCGGGTTCGTAGGTGAAGTCGTGGTAGACGGAAATGTTTGGGTAACCGGTGATCTCCGTGCCCCGGTCTCCGAGCGCTTTGTAGACGGCCAGGTCGTGCTCCGGCAACTCCGAGTCCGGCTTGTTCGAGTAGGGACGCAAGATCGCGCCGCAGAACGTATGGTAGCTGTGAACGCTGTAGATGTTCTTGTGGGCGAGCAGGAAGTCCACCTGGGCTCGGGCTTCGGGTTCGGAGAGCGGGTACGGCCCCGCTCCTCTTTCATCGGCCTCTTCCCGCCACTCGTACGGGTATTGCCGGTTCATGTCCAGGCCGTAGAGGGGAGGTGAGATCTCCCGCCGAAATCCATCGTAGTCCTCGAAGAGCCCTTCCCGATACAGCCGGTAGTAGATCCCGTCCGGCTCCACGTCATCCGGGGCGCGGGGTACCATTAGACGGGGGTCTTTCTCCGAGGTTCGCCATTCACCGTTCGGGTCTTCGACGCGCATCTGGACGATGTTGCCGTCGCCGTCCACGTCCTCGGGGTGGAGGCCGGGTTGGGGTTCGGGGTCGGGCCAAGGACGGAGGGTGGCCCGCAGGTTGTACGGGGTCGTCAGGTAGCGTTCCGCGCCGTCGGGGGAGAGGCGGGGGAGGATGTAGAAGGTTTGCTGATTTAGTAGACGGGTGATGTGTTCGTCTTCTTTGTAGCCTTTGAGGAGCGTCTCGATCAGGTACAAAGCCGCCATCGAGCCGGTTACTTCTCCGGCGTGGGTGTTGCCGTCCACCCAGAAGGCCGGTTTCTCGTCGGCTGGGCCGGTGCCCTGGGCGGAGATCTCAGCCAGCCAGATCTCCCGTCCCTCATAACTCTTGCCGATGGAGTACACGTTGCAAAGCTTCGGATGCTCTTCCGCGAACCCGTGCAGAATCTCCGTAAGCTCTTTGTAGCGCAGGTATTCTTTGTAACTTGTCTTCATGCGCTCCCTTCTCGGATGAAATTGGTTCAGATAGTGCCATTATGGAGTATTTTCGGCTTCTTTGGACCTCAAAATATAGGGGGTAAAAATGTTATTCTGCAGCATGTTGGGGCTGCTTTGGTTGCCCTGACTCTTTTGTATCTTGTTCGCGGTGGGGAATATATAATTGGGTATCAGGAAATTCGCGCTCGGAGGTGAAAAAACGCAGAACACTGCGGTCGGGAGGGTCCTCGGTGGCCGTTACAGGGTAGACGGTAGGCTGGGCAAAGGTGGCATGGCAGTTGTCTACCGGGCTGAGGATGCCCTGCTCGGGCGTAAGGTCGCCTTGAAAATCCTGCACCGTTATTACGCCGAAGCAACTTATTTCCAGAAACGCTTCAAGCAGGAAGCCCGGGCGATGGCTTCCATGGACCACGAGAACATCGTCAAAATCTACGACATCTGCCAGGATGGGGACGTTCCCCTGATCGTGGCCGAATACGTCGGTGGCGACGATCTAAAGAAGTTGCTCTCCGAGAAAACGGAGAACCGGTTGGATGAGCCGTCGGCCAGGAAGGTCGCCGCGCAACTTCTGGAAGCGCTTTGCTACGCGCACCGGCGGGGCATTATTCACCGGGACGTAAAACCGTCGAATATCTTAATGACGCCGGAGGGTGTCGTGAAAGTGGCGGACTTCGGTATAGCCCGCATCGTCGAGGAGGAAGATGCGGAGGAGCCGGGTGAGATCGTGGGTAGCGCCCGTTACATGTCGCCGGAACAACTCCAGGGTGGAGAGGCTACGCCTCGCAGTGACGTCTACTCGGTCGGCATTCTTTTATACCATTGCCTCACGGGGAGCCCGCCATTCTCCGGCGATTTAGAGAGCCTCGTGCATCAGCAGCTTCATCAGGAGCCGACGCCGCCCCGGGAGCTAAACAAAAAGATCTCCCTGCACATGGAGTCGGTCATCCTGCGGGCCCTCGCCAAAGACCCCGCTGATCGCTACGCTTCAGCCCGGGCCATGCTGGAGGATCTGGATGGCGGAAGGCGCGACGAGGTAGTACCCCAAACGCTTGGCATCCCACGGCGGGCCATCCGGCGCCGGGGCCGACCGGGCTCGCTCGTGGCCTTGATGCTCGCCCTTGTAGTAACGATCGCCGGACTCTGGTTCGGCGCGGCCAGCCTCGGTTACGTGGATCTACCCTCGGAACGCAACGCGCAGGGTTGGATCGACCGGGTCCAGCAAGCCGAAAGGAATTTTATAGGCTTCTCCGCAGACCCCGCGGGGAAAGAGTCTTCGGCGGGTGAGAACGCCACAATGATTCCGGTTCCGAACGTAGATACTTACTTCGACTACTGGGCGGAGCAAACGCTGGTAGAAAGCGGGTTCGAAGTCGAGGTCGTATACGAACCCCGAGCAGGTTACACCAACCGCGGCGTAACCTGGGCTACGGAACCCGCTATGGGAACCTCAGCTCCCAAAGGCTCGACGGTAACTATCTACGCCACGCCGAAAGAGTTGAAGCAACCCCGGGTCTAGGGTGTTTCTCTACAAGGTGCGCTGGTCGCCGCCGTCTAATTTGTCCGCGATGTACGGATAGCGGTAGTCTATGCCCTGGCTCACTTTGTAAGCTGCGTAGAGCTGGTGGGCAAAGGGAACTATTCCCAAGATAGCGGCCAGCGGCGCCACCACGAAGATCCCGAGCCCGAGTGTCGCCAGCGTAAACACCGTTGCCAGAAACCCCCCGATAGTGCCGAGCACGAGCCAGGCGACCTGATACCACAGCGATTGCAGGGCGTGGAAACCGATTCTGGGAGACCGGTCTTTGTAGAACAACCAGACGATGAGGGGTGCAAGGGGCAAGAAGCCCGTCAAGGGCCACGCGAGCACGCTGACGTGGGAGAGGATGGACCATGTCCGCTCATCCTGGGTGCTTAACTCTCCCGACGAGGGTTCCGAAGTCGCAGGTACGGCACCTCCTGGTTCTTCCGTCTTCATCTCGACCTCGTCTTCCCGGGGGCTTGGCGTCGCTTCCATCTCGTCCCCGGGCTCCTGGGTTCTACCGTAGTTTGGATCCCGCTCCATTGTTTCTCCTTCATCGCTGTCTTCTTGCTTTGTATAGTCT
>JBARZO010000282.1:0-8139 GCA_049650165.1 Rubrobacteraceae bacterium | reverse complement strand
ATCCAGATCGGTGCGAGCACCACGTTTACCAGCGGACCGGCCACCGCGACCGTCACCTCGTCTATCGGCCTCGCCGGCATCGACGTCATCCGGGCGAGCCCACCGATAGGCAGGAGGGTTATGTCCTGGATCTCGATTCCCATCCTCTGTGCCACCAGCGAGTGGCCGTACTCGTGTGCCACCACACACAGGAAAAGGGCCACGATGATGCCGAGCGTGATCAGGGCGTTCACCCAACTCCCGGTGGTCGTGTAGCTCAAATAAGCGAAGAAAGCCAGGAGCAGAAAGAACGTCCAATGGACCTTAACGTCTATATCGAAGGCGCGGCCTATCTTGAACGAGTTACCCATTTTATAGAGTGTACCCCACGCGGAAATTACGAGTGTAACCACGTTATCCTGTTAGAATCGAAGCGTGACGGACCGCACATCAAGCCACCGGCTGATTAAAGCCGCAGAAGACCTTCCCGAAGTCGCGGAGACTCTCAAAAACGCCGAAGCTATCGGCGTGGACACGGAAACTACCAGCCTCAACCCCCGCGACGGTCGCCTGCGCCTACTCCAGCTCGCCACCCCGGAAGAGACCTTCGTTATAGACACGTTCGAAGCTACTGACCTTTCTCCGCTCGTGGAGATACTCGAAGATGGACCGGTCAAGGTTTTTCATAACGCGAAGTTCGATTACCAGTTCCTCTTTGCGGAGCATGGAATCCGGGTCCAGCCCATCTTCGACACGATGCTCGCAGCACAGCTTATTGACGGCGGTGAACAGGGCGCGTCCTACGCGCTGGCCGCAGTAGCAGAGCGTTATCTGGACGAGGAGTTGGATAAGTCCGCGCAGCGGGAAGACTGGTCAAGAGAACTGAGCGGGCGCCAGATCGAGTACGCCGCCCGGGACGCAGAAGTCCTGCTTCCACTCCGCGAACGTCTCTCGCAGGCCCTCGAATCCGAGAAGTTAAATCGGGTCTCAGGAATCGAGTTCAGCGCCGTCGCCGCACTGGCCGAGATGGAGCTTGCCGGCATAAAACTAGACCTGGAGAAATGGCAGGCTCTTGCAGAGACGGTGCGCGAGCGTCGCGACCGGGCAGCCGAGGAACTAGACGCCCATTTCCCCGAGCCGGACGGCGTGCTGCCGCTCGAAGGGTTAGGACCGCGCCTGAATCTCAACAGCCCACAGCAGATCACCGACGCCTTCCGCTCCCTCGGGATAGAACTTCCTGACACGAAGGTCTGGACACTCCTGAAAGTAGAACACCCCGCCGCCCGTGACCTCCTCCGCTACCGTGAACTCCAGAAGAAGCTCGGCACCTACCTCGAAACCTACGCGAACTACATCCACCCCAAGACCGGCCGCATCCACGCCAACTTCCTCCAATGTCGAGTCCCGACCGGCCGACTGGCCTGCACAAACCCCAACGTGCAACAGATACCGCACGAAGACGAATTCCGCAGTTGTTTTGTAGCAGAACAAGGCAACACACTGGTGATCTCCGACTATTCTCAGATAGAGTTGCGGATATTGGCGGAGGTTTCGGAGGACCCGGAGTTCGTGCGGGCTTTCCAGGAGGGTGAGGACCTGCATCGGGTAACGGCGGCGACCATGTACGACGTGGATTTGGAAGCGGTTAGTAAGGATCAACGGTCGGCGGCCAAGAGGATCAATTTCGGCCTCATGTACGGTCGCGGGGCGAAGAGTCTCTCGGCCCAACTCGGCACCGACGAAGCGCGGGGACGCCGGCTCATAGACGAGTACTTCGCCAACTACCCGAGGGTACAGCGCTTCTTGCAGAGTACGGCGAACAAAGCATCGAGGGACCGGACCTTGCGGACGCTGGCGGGCCGGGTCCGCAAATTTGGCCGCAACTCCGGCATAGACGACAAGGGCGCAATGCGGCGGGAGGCGATGAACTATCCGATCCAGGGTTGTCTGAGTGGCGAAGTCCGGGTGTTCGAGAGATCTGAAGGATGCGTGCCAATAAAATCCCTCGTCAGCCGGGCCGTCTCGGTGTGGGACGGGGAACGTTTCTCGGAAGCTGCGGTGGTAGCCAGTGGCAAAAAGCGTCTGGTAAGGGTCCTGCTAAAGGGCGGTCATAGAATCGAGTGTAGTCCAGACCACAAGTTTCTGGTGCGTAACAACAACGGTGGTGAAGCGTGGAAGACGGCCGAAGAGATACGAGAACAAGAGCGCGTGGTCTTATCGCAAGGAATCGGGAAGTGGGAGTTGGATCTCCGTCTGTTCCCCAGCGAGCCCGGACGGTCATGGAACGCTAATACCGCCGACCTCAACGAGATCGGCACCCGGGAAGAGTTGGGAGAATGGCTTGGGCGCGTCGCTTCCGACGGGTGTGTCGGCGAGCGGCAGATCAGCCTCCTCATCGCGGAACACGAGGAAGTCTTGCTCCCTAAACTACTCACACTCACCCAGAGACTCGGACACGTCACGCGTCAGACACGGGTGACGGAACATCAACCGAAGAGGTTGCACAATTTCACCCTATCCTGCAAGAGCCTCGCGCAACAGATGAAAAGCATGGGCGTCAAGGAACGTATACCGGATGTCGCCTGGAGAAGTCGGAGCGTCTTGTGCGGGTACTTGCGAGGCCTGTTCGACGGCGACGGCACGGCACATCCTGACGGCCCGGTGCTGACCTTTGGGCGTGGCGAGAAGCATCTGGAATGGGCAAGAGAGGTTCAGGAAGCCCTGCTGCTACTCGGTATTCGAAGCAGGATAGGAGTTCACGCCAACCGCGTGAACGTGCGGATAATGAAGAAAGACGCGCCTCTGTTCTGCTCCGAAATAGGGTTCATGAACCCGGTAAAGCAGCGAAAGACCGAAGCCGTTGTCGCGTCGTCCTACAAGGGCAAAGCTGAAGGCTCGACCGCTTACGGTAGGGCGCAAAAGATTGAATTTATCGAAGTTTCAGACGAGTGGATAGAGATGTACGACGTAGTGAACAGCGAAACCGGTCGCTTCGCCGCCAACGGTATCGTGGTACACAACTCAAGTGCCGACATCGCCAAGCTCGCCCTCGCCTACATCCGCAAAGAGCTAGAAGATCTCGACGCTCGGCTCATAAATTCCATCCACGACGAGTTCGTTGTCGAATGTGCCGAGGATCTGTCCGAGGAAGTTTCCGACCGGATGCAGAAGGCCATGGTCCTTGCCGGGGAGAAGCTCTTGAAAAGAGTGCCGGTCGAGGTGGAGGTGGTGGTCTCACGAGAGTGGCGGAAGTAATGAAGATCCACTCCGCACCACTTAGCCGAAGATTTTTCGGCTTGCAAGGTCAGTCTGATGGGCTCATATCGGTTTGATCCGTTCCAGCGTCGCCCAGCATAGAAAAGTTCCTCGGCAGTTCCGAACCCTCGGGATCCAAACCAGTCGAGGATCGTCTTCCGGGTCGCCATACACCTCGAAGAAAATGCCGCCGATTCTTCGAGCAATTCCCTTTTCCTCAGCTTATGATTGCCTGTTCGGATCCTCGGTCGCGCTGGTGGACGGTATGGTGTCGTATACAGTTCCGTTGGGGAAGGTCTCCTCCCCTAGCGTCCAGCGCTTCAGGATTTCGCTGAGCTCTTCGCGCTTAACAGGCTTCGGGAGATAATCGTCCATCCCAGCTTCGAGGGCTTTCTCTCGGTCGCCTTGCATGGCGTTGGCCGTCATAGCGACGATCGGCATGTGGTTCCCGGTCGTGCGCTCCAGGCGCCGTATCTCGGAGGCTGCAGTGTGTCCGTCCATCTCCGGCATCTGTACGTCCATCAGCACGACCGCGTACGGCGCCCGCGAAACGGCTTCGAGCGCTTCGAGGCCGTTTGCTACTAGATCTACGCGGTAGCCCAGGCTCTGCAGCATCTTGGCCGCCACCTTCTGGTTCACGGGGTTGTCTTCGGCGACCAGGACTCGAATGCCGTGCTCCATCTTCTCTTGGTGAGGAACATTTTGGGTGGCGGACTGACGTTCGTTGGTATCGGAGTAGGATGGACTCATCGCCGTGGCTATCGCGTCGTAAAGTCGGGATTTCCGGATCGGTTTGATGAGCATGGCAGAGAATCCGCTACGCTCCACCTCTCTCGCTTCTACGGGTGAATTCAGGGAGGTAAGAAGTATGAGTTTCACGGATGCTAGAGAGGTATTCTCTCCGATGTTCCGGGCCAGTTCCATGCCGGTAATCCCCGGCATCTGCATGTCGAGAATCGCGAGATCGTACTGTTCCTTCTTCTCCGAAGCATCGCTGAAGGCCTGGAGTGCCTCTGCTCCGCTCGCCACCACCTTCGGCTCCATGCACCAGGACAATGCTTGTTGGCATAGGATCTCCCGGTTCGTGGCGTTATCGTCGACCACGAGAATTCGCAGACCGTCGAGATCCACGGTCGCAGTAGTGGTTGGATCTTCCTCAGGAGATCCCTTGTCGAAACTCGCGGTAAACCAAAAGATGCTCCCCTCACCAGGTTTGCTCTCGAACCAGATCTCACCCCCCATCAGCTTCACGAGTTGCCTGGAGATCGCCAGCCCCAGACCCGTACCACCGTAGCGGCGCGTCGTCGAGGAGTCCGCCTGAGAGAAGGCCTGGAAGAGGTGAGAGCGCTGTTCCTCCGTGATCCCGATACCCGTGTCGCTCACACAGAAGCGCAACGTCAGCTTCTCTTCGTCGTCGCTTACCAGGCCGGCACGGACCACTACCTCTCCTTCTTCCGTGAACTTGATCGCGTTTCCAACGAGGTTGGTAAGGACTTGCGCGAGACGTCCCGGGTCTCCCCGCAGATCTACGTGCATATCCGGATCGACGAAGCTTGCGAGCTCGAGCCCCCGGGAGCCGGCCCGATCTGCGAAGAGCGCCACGGTCTCTTCTATCGTAGCCTGCAGATTGAAGTCCACGACCTCCAGATCCAACTTTCCGGCATCTATTTTGGAGAAGTCGAGGATGTCATTGATGATCGTGAGCAGACTCTCGCCGGATGCGCGAACCGTTTCGGCGTAGTCGCGCTGCTCCGGCGAGAGCTCTGTATCAAGGAGCAGTCCGGTCATGCCGATAACACCGTTCATGGGCGTACGGACCTCGTGGGACATCGTAGCCAGAAATTCCGACTTGGCCCTGTTGGCGGCCTGTGCGTCATCCCGGGCCTTCTCAAGCTCAGCCACGGCATCCCGAAGTTGGGCGGTACGCTCCTGTACGCGCCGCTCCAGACCTTCGTTAAGCGCAAGGACCTCCTCCTCCGCCAGTTTCCTCTCGGACAGCTCCGTTCTCGCCTCTTCGTAGAGGTGGGCGTTATCTACGGCCAGGGCGGCGCGGCGGGCCAGTTCTCTGGTTAGCTCCAGGTCTTCTTCACCATAATGGCGACCGGACTCCGACGACACGAGCGTGAGCGTCCCAATCGTCCGATCACGGGCTACTAGCGGCGCGATAATCACGGACTTGAAGCCTATTTCGAGCAGTATTCTCAAGTGCTCGGCGTCTACCGCCGAGGCCCGTAACATCTCGTCGGAGATCTCAGGGTAAAACTCCGCCTGGCCGGTGCGCAAAACCTCGGGTGCGCCGTAAGGAGATTTGGGGTCCGGAGGGTACTTCTCTTGCAGTTCTCTCGCCAGACTCGTTTTCTCCGCATCCGAATGCTCGACGACCGTGAACGGCGTGGTCTTTTCTCCCTCGACGATCTCCACGGCACACCAATCGGCCAGGGCCGGCACCGCGAGCTTTGCGACGTGGGACAGTGTGCTCTCGTAATCTAAAGAAGAGGAGAGCAGCGCTGTAGACTCCGCCAGAAAACTCTGCGTGTCTTCCTGGCGTTTCTTCTCCGTGACGTCCCGCATAAAGCCCGCGGCCCTTATGGGCTCTCCTAGCTCATCGCGTTGAATCTTTCCGCGGAACCGGCACACACGGTACTCGCCACTCACGTGCTTGATCCTGGCTTCCATGTCCGTCTCTTCGCCGCGCTGAGCGTACCCTAACAGGGAATCCTCGACCAACTCTTTGTCGTCGGGATGTACCAGATCCACCAAGCCCTCCAGGCTTGGGGGGAGCCTATTCGGCGAAAGACCGAGGATTTCGAAGAAGCGGTCGTTCCAGTAGACGGCGTCCGTGCGGATGTCCCAGTCCCAGATGCCGTCGTTGGCGCCCGCCACGACCAGACCATAACGTTCCTCGCTCTCGCGAAGCCCGGCAACGGCGGTCTCCAGCTCCGAGGTCCGCTCTTTTACCCGGGCTTCGAGCTGCTGGTTGAGCTTCCTCAACTCCTCTTCGGCCCGTTTACGCTCCGTTATATCTTCGACGGTGCCTTCGAGCGCCACTACCGTGCCGTCGCGGTCCCTCACCGCGCGCAAGTTCAGGGAGTACCAGATTTCGTCCCCATCCTTGCGCCTTCCCAGCCTCTCCAGCCCAGAGACCGAATCGTGCTCCTGTAGCCTCCGAAGGAGATCTTCGCGATGCTCCGGGTCCTCGTACAGGTACTGTTCACCGTTAGCCGACGAAGAGATCAGATCCTCGGGGGAGTCGTAGCCGAACATCTGGGACATGGCTGGGTTGGCGATTAGCAAGGTACCTTCCGTGGTAGCCCTGAAGATACCTTCCACGGCGTTCTCGAAGATTGACCGGTAATTGCCCTCCGCCTGCCGCACGCTCTCCGCAAACAGGTAAACGACGATGGCAAAGACGGCGAAGACCAACAATGGGAAGTAGAAGGTCGATGAAACAAGCCCTACCATCACGCTGATGACAATGACTGTAAATGCCACGACGAGGCCCGCCCAGGGTGCGATCAGGAAACTCGCGATAAAGATTGGGAACGCCAACACAGCATAGGCGACCTTTAGCGTTTCCTCGTCCAGTAAGAAGAACGGCCCCAGAGTCAGCAACACCACGGTCACCAGGCCCGTAAGCCTGACGTAGCCGGCCCGGTTTGCGAAGAGCATCATCAGCAGAACCAAGATAAAAGCGGCGTTGGAGAAATAGTAGACAGACTCGCCTTGGAAAACGTTCAGGATGGACACGCCGACGATGGTGAGCAACAACCCCCAGAGAATGATCGCCAGGACGCGGCCTTTGTAGCCAAGGTCGGAGTTGCGGGTTTTTACTTCAAACAATTTTTCTTCTTACCTCCCGTACCCGTGGAGACCATGCTGGTATTGCGTCTTCTCACGAAGCGCGGATCTGGGATATCGAGCTACTTATCGTAGCCGGGATACGAAATCTTTAGTTGGTTGGTCATTGTACACTCGTTAGGTATCGCTGAATGCGTGGTGGTAATTCGACAGGGCGGCCAGCCTGCAGGCTTCGATCGCGAAAATCGGTGCGTACAAGGTCTTACACACCCACAGCTCGGGATGGCCACGGGGATGTTTCTCGTGCTCCAGCAGATACTCTGCGGCCCGCTGCAGCGGCTCGCGAGGCAGAGGCCGCACCGTGGCGTGATAGCGCAATAGGGCAAGCAATGTTAGTGAGGTCTCCTCCATCGTAGACTCATATTGGCCCCAAGAACCATCGTCGCGCTGGTTAGCGAGCAGCCATTCCAGGGTCTGCTTCATCTCTTGCGGTACGTAATCCGACATGATCATGAGCGCCCTGGTCGTCGGGTAGTAGACGGAGGCGTGCCACTTGTCCGTCCAGTAAGTTCCTTGTTGCCGGGCGGATAGCAGGTAGCTTATGATCTTGTCTCTCACGCGAGCACGGTCTTCTTCTGGAAAGGCGTCGAGCGCCTCCAAGACGTGCAGGTTGGCGCTGACCGAAGGGTTCCTCTCGTAACCGTACACCGCGAAGCAGTGATCTTGCTCGAAGTTCAGTAAGCAACTTCCGTCTACCTCGTATCCGGCACGATGCAACACCAAGAGCGTGGTCGCGGTGTCGTCAGAGTCCACGAAACCGGAGGTGGCCGCAAATCCTACGCCGTCGGGCCTGAGGTTCATCATGAGATGCTCATAGTGCGGTAGCAACAGATCTTTGTTCTCGTCGAGCAACCCGCCATGCTGTAGGTAGTAGATAGTCCATGCCCGGGCGAAGACGTCGCATGGGTGGAATGCGGGTAGGCCGGTGCGCGGTTGAGCCAGCATCCCTTCCAGGTATTCCACGCTCACCGGTAGACGCTCCTGCCAACCGGGTAGGCGACTCAACAAGTACGACGTGGCGGACGGAGAACCCGCCATCGACCCGTC
>JBARZO010000281.1:0-2633 GCA_049650165.1 Rubrobacteraceae bacterium | reverse complement strand
GCCCGAACCTGGCCCCGTTCGTCCACGAGAACAAAGAACTCCTGGCCGCCGATGCCTGCCTGTGGGAAGGCTCGATGAAAGACGACGCCGGGCGACCCCTGATCTTCTGCGGCACGAAAGGAATGGCCTACGTCGAGCTAAGATCGAAGGGCGCAAGCTACGACCTGCACAGCATGTACGGCGGCCTCGCCCCGAACCCGGCCTGGCGGCTCGTGCAGGCGCTAAGGACTATCAAGGACGAGAACGGGGAGATCACGCTAGACGGACTGAACGACCTGATAGACCCACCTTCCGAAAAAGACCTGGAAGCTATAGAGAAGATCCCCTTCGATGATGACGCCCTGAGATCCTCCTGGGGCGTCGAAGCCTTCGACCGGAACCTGACCGGCGAAGACGCGTTGCGGGAGATGCTCCTGCGCCCGACGGCCAACATCGCCGGCATCGAGTCCGGCTACACCGGCCCGGGCTCCAAAACCATCGTCCCTTCCGAAGCGTTCGTAAAGATGGACTTCCGGCTCGTCGCCGGCCAGAGCCCCGGCCCGGTGGTCGAGCTTCTCCGCTCCCACCTGCGAAAGCGCGGCTTCGACGACGTCGAAGTCGTAGAAATGCACGGTGTGGAAGTGGCGAAGACGCCGGTAGACTCGCCCATCGTCCGGACGGCGGTCGAGACGTGGGAGGACGTCGGTCACGGCAAAGCCGTAGTGTACCCGACCATCGGCGGCTCCGGCCCGACTTCGCTCATCGTCCACGACCTGGGCATTCCTACTATTATGACCGGCGGCATCTTGAACCCGGAGAGCCGCATCCACTCGCCGAACGAGTCGGCCCGACTGGAGGATTACTTCGAAGCCGTGGGGTACTTCGCCCGCTTTTTCGAGAGGTTCGGCGATGGACGCTAAACGGGAAGGCCTGGATCTCCCGGAGCGCGTCCGGCAGAGCATCGCCGCCGCTGTAGAGGATCGTGGCGTGCAGGCACGCATGATCTCTACCCAGGGCCGCGACTCGATGCGCCCGCCCCAGGGCCACGTAGTCGTCGCCGCCCCGGAAGACGAGATAGACGCTATCCGTGGCCCGGCCCGAATCGTGCGCCAACTCGAGTTCTACAAGACCCCCTACGGCCCAGTCGTACGGCTCGCGCTGAGCGTCTACCAGATTGATGGCGAGACGCTCTCCGCCGCAACCCTGCTCAATATAAGCCAGGTCTCCGGCGACGCGGCCATCACCGGCCTCGGTCGCCAAAAGAACCTCTATATCCACTTCTACAGCGTCACGGACGAAGACCTGACCTACGCCTTCTCCAAAGAGCTTACGAACGGCCCGGATCAACGCGGCGAAGCAAAGAAAGTCCTCAAAATGGCCCGCGACGCCTACTCCGAGACGCCGGAGGAGCGCCGCAGCTTCCGGTGGGCCGTAGGAATCGCCGAAAGACAGTTCGAGTTGCCTGTACCTGAACCTGACAATGAGGTGTAGTCTTAGCGTGAAACCCCGCGTATACTGCGAAACATGCTAACAGGAAAGACCACGGACGATTTCGTCGGCCGGCTCGGGCGAGCGCTGGAGCAGGCCGGTCACAAGGGCGTCCATGTGACCGCCGGGAACGGGGCGCACGACCTGGAGGCCCAACAGTTCTCGCGGCAGGGGCCGGAGGAAGAGGATTTCCCCGTCGGGCGTCCGCATCACCTGGAGACGCCGCCGGGACCGAGGCATCCTGGAGTTCATAGTGGGACTTCGAAGCTATGTTACTTCCTCGATGGAGTTCAGAGTTCGCGGGAGATCGGGCGCTTGAGGATGTCTCCCATAGTGGTGGCGACGGTTGCAGCCGCGATCATCAACCGCTGCGACCGCCGGTTCTCGCGCATGCCGCTCCGGGACACGCCGACGGTGGCGCAGGCGGTCATCCTGCCGCGCATCGCGGGTGACGAGAGCATCGAAGCCCTGTGGCAACTGCTGCTCGATGCCGGATTCTCCGAACTCGGGGGTGAGGAAGCTCCGTCGTCGCCGTATCTGGTGCTGGATTCCGCCGAGTACGTAAATCAGGAGTTGGACCCGTCGGACTACATCGGGATGAAGGAGCGGGCGCGGGGCAGGGTCCGTAGCCTGCGGGAGCGGCTGGAGGGGGCGATGCTCCGGAACTGGGAGTTGGATGACCGGACGCTAGAGAACCCGAACGCCTGGATCGCCGTTGATGGACAACTCAAAGAGATCCGGGAGTCAAACCGCCGCGCCGTCGGACTAATAAAGAGCGTCGCCCGACCGGAGTTCGTCGGTAAGGACGTAGGGATGTTGCTCGACCTGGAGCCGGGGATGCGGACCACGAGCTTCGTCCCGGACTGGCAACTGCGGCGCGCTCCCGGCGAACATCGCACCTCATGGTATCTGCGGGTGTGGCCGCGTCAGCCGGGGGCGGACGCACTCGGGTCACTGATGCGGGTCGAAGCACCGAGGGATACGCCACCGGAGACGGTGGACGAAATTACGCGCTGGGTACTCGCTGAGCGGGCGCCACTGGCGAAGCCCGACCCGCGGTGGCCGGCCATGATCTACCCGATCCACTACGTCGAGAAGCTGTTGAAGCCGCTGGTACAGGGCTCCGAACGCGAATACGCCAGACTGGAACGCTACATCTCCGCAAA
>JBARZO010000280.1:0-4468 GCA_049650165.1 Rubrobacteraceae bacterium | reverse complement strand
GCTAGCGTTGGTTGCTGCAGGCCTCGTAAATTTTCTATGGAACGGTGGGGAGGAAATTGCTCGTTACGGGCTCGCGCCGGTTTCGGAGGCTGAGCCTTCAGGGTGGGGAGAAATCTTCCTGGGAGCGCTGCAATCGGCAACGGTCGGCGTATTCCAGCTCGCCCTGATCGTCTTTCCGGTAATGGTGATGATCCAGATGCTGAAAGATATCGGCGCGCTAGGGTGGTTCGCGGCGACGATGCGCCCGCTGATGCGTCCGTTGGGAGTTGCGCCACACGGGGCGGTTACGATGGCGGGCGGTTTGATCTTCGGCCTCGCATTCGGGGCCGGAGTCATCCTGGAACAGGTGCGCGAGCAGAAGTTCACGAAAAAGGAACTCACGCTAATGATCCTCTTTCTCTGCGCCTGTCACGCCGTCATCGAGGATACGCTCATTTTCATCCCGCTGGGCATAAACGTCTTGCCCCTTCTACTCATCCGCCTGCTGGCCGCCGTGGCCCTGACGTTGCTCATCGCCCGACTGTGGCGTACGGCTTGAGGGCGCATTGTGTCAAAAAACGCTGTCAAAGCGCGCTTATTTGGTGTAATCTGATCCTGTCTAGAGAAAGGAGCACAGCGTATGAGCGAGAAAAGTCCGTTGCAGACCGACCGGGGTAGCACCATCATAGAGACCCCCGTAGTCTCCCAGGTAGTCGGCATCGCCGCCCAAGAGGTAGAGGGCGTGGAGATGGGTGGCTCAGGTTCCCGCGCCGTAGGCGGCTTAATTGAGGGCATAACCGGTGGAGGGGGTTCCGGCCAAGCCACTCGCGGTGTGACCGTCGAGGTCGGCGACGAAGAAACCGCCGTAGATCTGAGCATGTCCGTGGAATACGGCAAGTCCGTTCCCCAGCTCTCGGAGGCCGTCCGCCGCAACATCATAAACCGGGTAGAGAACCTGATCGGCCTCAAGGTTACCGAGGTCAACATCACGGTGAACGACGTGTTGTTCCCCGACCAGCAGTCCTCACAGGAAGCCGGGGGCCAGTAGCAGAGCAACTAGCTCAGTTCCGCGCGGGGAGGATCTCATTTCTCTCCGCGCTTTGTTTTTGGTGGCCGACATCATCGGGTTTCTCATCGCACTCCACCCACCTGCAAACAGCGAAACGATGCCTAAAGACTACGAACGAACCCTGTAGTGGAAAGTCGCATAGCTACACTTGAGTTCTCCTCTATGAGGTGAGAGCTACACTGCGAGGTTTCTGGCCTCATGAGCCGCGTTGGGGCCGTGAATGAGCCCCTTTTACATACCGGCTCGGAAGACCGGTAAGTCCTCTTTCTCGATCGTTCTAACTGTAGAGACTCATCTCAACCAGCCAATTTTGCACGGCCTCGATTCCCCGACCCGAAAAAATTTCCACCAAACCTCTTGACCCGGTAAAACTCGTATGATACATGTTCCTTTATGAGAGACACGCTCGTAATACGCAACAAGAGGGAAGGCCTAAGTGTTTGCAGAACGCGTGGACTTTTGGAGCGTAGTACGTGCTGAGAATGGGGTTGCGATGTCGGTGGAGAATAGATGGACATGGGTGTTTTAGGGTGTTCTCCAATCCGAGTTTCCCCGTTGTCGGGCAAACTGGAGGTTAGTGGTGGAAGATAGGGCTAGCGTCGTAGTGATCGGGGCGGGGATCGTCGGCTGCAACGTCGCGGATCACCTGACGCAACTCGGCTGGCGGGACGTGGTGGTCCTGGATCAGGGCCCGCTCTTCGAGGCTGGCGGTTCCACCTCCCACGCGCCGGGCCTCGTGTTCCAGACAAACCCCTCCAAGACGATGACCGAGCTTGCGAAGTACGGCGTCGAGCGTGCCTCAGAGTTGGAGGTAGACGGTAAGCCGTGTTTCTATGTGGTCGGGGGCATAGAGATCGCCGCTACGCCCGAACGTTGGAAAGACCTCAAGCGCAAGCACGGACTCGCAGCTTCTTGGGGCCTAGAGCCGGAGTTGATCTCCCCCCAAGAATGCAGTGAGAAAATACCGCTGCTGGAGTCGAAGAACATCTACGGCGGCCTCTTTGTCCCGGACGACGGGATAGCCAAAGGGGTCCGCGTCTCCGAGGCGGCGGCGCGTCAGGCGATGGAGCGCGGCGCCAGCTTCTACGGCGAGACCGAAGTTACGGGTATAGAAGTAAAAGATGGCCGGGTGCGGGCGGTCGAGACTTCGCGCGGCCGCATAGAGACGGAGCTGATCGTTAGCTGCGCCGGGATGTGGGGTCCGAAGCTGGGACGGATGGTCGGAATGACGGTCCCCCTACAGCCGATGCAACACCAGTACGCCTGGACCACGCCGCTCGCGGAGTTGGACGGGGAAGACCGGGAAGTCATTCACCCCATCCTGCGGCATCAGGACTTCTCGATGTACTTCCGGCATCAGGAGGAGCGTTACGGTATCGGGGCGTATCGACACCGCTCGATGCCCGTCTCCGCCGACGACATCCCGAAGTACGAAGACTCCTATGTGATGCCCTCGATCATGGAGTTCACTCCCGAGGACTTCCAGCCCACGCTGGACGAAGCCCGCAGGATGCTGCCCGCGCTACAGAACGTGGAGATAGACACCCCGATGAACGGCCTCTTCTCCTTCACGCCGGACGGCGGACCGTTACTGGGCGAATCCAATGAGGCCAAGGGTTTCTGGGTCGCGGAGGCGGTTTGGGTGACGCATGCCGCCGGCGTCGGCAAGGTGATGGCCGAGTGGATCACTTCCGGCATCCCGAGCATCGACCTGGCCGGCGGCGACATCCATCGCTTCGAGAAGTGGGCTCTCAGCCCATCCTATATAAAGGCCCGCAGCTCGCAGTCCTTCCAAGAAGTCTACGACATCATCCATCCTCAGCAGCCGATGGAGGAGCCGCGCCCACTGCGCACGAGTCCCTTCTTCCCCAAGCAGCAGGAGCTTGGAGCGTATTTCCTCGAAGCCTCGGGCTGGGAGCGCCCGCACTGGTTCGAGGCGAACGCGCCGCTCGTGGAGGGGCGGGACATCCCGGAACGCGACGAGTGGTCCGGGCGCTACTGGTCGCCCATTGTCGGGGCGGAACACCAGATCACGCGCGAGCGCGTCGCCCTCTACGATATGACCGCCCTCAAACGCGCCGAAGTCAGCGGACCCGGGGCGCTGGAGTTCCTGCAACGGCTGAACACCAACCAACTCGACAAACCGCCCGGCAAGGTCACTTACACGCTCATGCTCGACGAATCCGGCGGCGTGAAGAGCGACATCACGGTGGCGCGGATCGAGGAGCAGTTGTTCCAGCTCGGCCTGAACGGGCCGCGGGACATCGAGTGGATGCAACGCCACCTGCCGGACGACGGCTCGGTGCAGATTCGGGACATCACGCCCGGCACTTGCTGCATCGGGGTGTGGGGTCCGGCGGCGCGGGAACTGGTGCAGAGTCTCAGCGAGGACGACTTCTCGAATGAAGCGTTTGGGTTCTTCAACGTGCGGGAGGCTTACATCGGGGAGGTTCCGGTGCGAGCTTTGCGTGTTTCTTACGTCGGGGAGCTCGGGTGGGAGATCTACACCTCCTCCGACCTGGGGCTCCGGCTCTGGGACCTGCTCTGGAACGCAGGACAGGAGCACGGCGTCATCGCCGGCGGACGCGGAGCCTTCAACGGCCTGCGGCTGGAGAAAGGCTACCGAGCGTGGGGCGGCGACATGACCACCGAGCACGACCCCTACGAAGCGGGCCTCGGCTTCGCCGTCAAGCTCGACAAGGGCGACTTCATCGGCAAAGAGGCGCTCTTGCAGCGCAAAGAAGAAAGCCCGCGTCGGAAGCTCATCTGCCTAACCCTGGATGACCCGGAGGTGGTTGTCATGGGAAGCGAGCCAGTCTACGCGGACGGCGCGGCGGTCGGGTACGTGACCAGCGCGGCGTATGGCTATAGCATCGGTCAGAGCATCGCTTACGCATGGGTGCCGCCGGAGTTGGCGGAGGAAGGCGCGAAGTTGGAGATCGAATACTTCGAGGAGCGCCACGGGGCTACGGTATCCGAGGAGCCGCTCTTCGATCCGGAGATGAAGCGGATGAGAGACGTTTCGCTGGCGAGGGCGACTTGAGAAAGGTAGAGAGCGTGTAAAGCGTCTAGACATATAAGAGACCGGCGCGGTTCGCATGAGTTTGGCGACCGAACGAACCGCCCGGCACAGCATCACAAGAGAAGGAAATCCCCCCTTGCAACAGACCGATTATAACAACGTAGCCCTCAGAGGACGAACTCCGGCCCCGCACCGGGCAAGGCGTGCGGGCTCTGGAACCGTGCTGGATGGGATCGGTGACACCCCGCTCGTCGAGGTCGAAGGCGTGTGGGCCAAGTGCGAATTCTTGAACCCCTCCGGCTCCGTAAAAGCCCGCATCGCCAAGTACATGGTCGAGAAGGCCGAGGATGAAGGTTTGCTGGAGCCCGGCGACACTATCGTCGAGGCTTCGAGCGGCA
>JBARZO010000279.1:0-2521 GCA_049650165.1 Rubrobacteraceae bacterium | reverse complement strand
GCGGAGAGGCAACCGGAGAGGCAGATAATTCCCTTGCCGTGCTTGCGCAGCATCTCCATGTCCACCCGCGGCTTGCGGTAGAAGCCTTCGAGGAAACCGGTCGTCGAGAGCTTCATCAGGTTCTTGTAGCCTTCGGCGGTTCGGGCGATCAGGGTAAGATGGTAGTAGGGAGCCTTGCTCCGGTCGTGCCGGTCGGCAGCGACGTAGACCTCGCAACCCATGAGCGGTTTTATTCCCGCGTCGGTTGCCTCTTTGTAGAACTTGACCATCCCGTACATAACGCCGTGGTCGGTTAGGGCGATGCCGGGCATGTTCTGATCCTTTGCAAAAGAGATGAGATCCCGGATTCGGCTAGCCCCGTCGAGCATCGAATACTCCGAATGGCAGTGCAAATGCGCGAAAGGCGTGGCCGTCAACTAAACTCCCTCTCTAAGTACCGGAAGAGCTTCCGGCGGCGCATAGAGTTTACGCGCCGCCTTTGCCTGTTCTCCCATCCTCAACGCGAGGTACTATAGAGAAGCGAAAGCGGTTTGTCTAGGTCAGCTTGAACCTGAGATTGAGGGCCGTTTTGCAGGACTTTTCACAAGCGTTTATGTTCAATTCGGGTCGTAATAGTGTGCTTCCGGGTCATCGTCGTCCTCTTTCCAGAGCAACCAATTCAGGGCTATCTGGGCACTCAGGACAGCGAAGAGGAGGGCGAAGAGGCCCCGGCTGAGATCGTGGCGCCAGGCTGTATAGACCACCAGCAGTACGGAAACCAGCAGCGCGCCGATGACGAAGATGAGCGTAACACCCAGCGCCGCTCTCCGGGCGGCACGACGGAGAAAACTTACCTGGCGATCATCCGTTGGGTCTTCTGCAACGCCCCGGTTCAATTGCTAATCCTTTTTTACGGCCTTCTTCTCGGTCGAAGAACTGTCGGAACTCTTCGAGCCATTGCTCTCGGACTTCGACTCCGACCCGCTGCTTTTCTCCGATCCGCCGCCCGTGTCGGTGGAGTTGCTCTTGGCGGCGTCGGTCTTTTCTGTTTTCTCCGTTTTCTTGCTGCCCTTGTAGTCCGTCGAGTAGAAGCCGGAGCCCTTGAAGGAGATGTTTACCGGGTGCATGAGTTTCTTTACCGGCGCCTCGCACTCGATGCAGGTCTCCAGGCGATCTTCGGACATCTTCTGCATTATGTCGAAGACGTGTCCATTCTCGCACTTGTATTCGTAAATCGGCATTAGGCCTCCTCGGATATAAAATTCGCAACCCGTGAATTATACAACCCGGGGAGAAGCCGGACGCGGCCGGGATGCGGGTCTTCTACTCCGAACGCTGTCTCGGGTCCAGGTCGCCGGACTTGAACTCCTCTTCCATACTTTCCCGGGCCGCCTCAACGACCTCCGGTTTGCTGCAGATCTCATCTACCTCCGCGCTGGAAGCGTTACGCCGGACATACTCCTCATCGATCACATCCTTGAGGCTGGCCCCTTCGTTTAGCCTGTGAGAGATATACTCCAGAACCCGCTTCTCTCTTGCCGAAGGTCCCCTACTCCCGAATAGCCTGGCCCAAAACCCTTTTTTCTCCTCGGACATGACTCGCTCCTTTGCTCTATAGCCGCTCTATGCACGAGTTTATAGTGTAGCCCGAGCTTAGTACAGCGTTCGGCTAAATTTAGGCGGCCCCAGACGCCAATTTATGTAGTTCCTCCCCGGCAACCCGGTAGACTGTCCAGTCGTCCATCGGCTGCGCGCCGAGGCTTTTGTAGAAGTCTATCGCCGGCTCGTTCCAGTCCAGAACCCACCATTCGAGTCGCCCGCAACCGCGTTTCCCGGCCAGCTTCGCGAGATGCGCCAGCAGCGACCGTCCTACCCCGGCGCCTCGGAACTCGTCACTCACGTACAGGTCTTCCAGATAGATGCCAGGCTTCCCCAGGAAAGTCGAGAAGTTGTGGAAGAACAGCGCGAACCCGGCCGGTTCGTCTCCAAGATAGGCCAATAGAGTCTCGGCCACCCGGAACTCTCCAAATAACGAATCTCGGAGGGATTCCTCAGTGGCGACGACCTCGTGGGACAAACGCTCGTACTCGGCAAGTTGTTTTATAAAGCGGAGTATGAGCGGGACGTCCTCTTCGGTTGCGAGGCGTATCTCGACCTCCGGCATACTTTCTGCTTACACCCGCGTTTCGATGAGGGATTCGGCGATCTGGACCGCATTCGTCGCCGCGCCTTTTAGCAGGTTGTCCGCCACGCACCAGTAGCTGATCGAGTGATCTTCGACCCGGACTCGTCCCACGTACGTGTCGGGCTCCCCCGCGACCTCCAGCGGCGTCGGGAAGTCTGAGGCGTCGCCGGAGAACACGATTCCGGGTGCGTTACGCAATACTTCCAGCACTTCGGGAAGCGAGACTTCCTTCTCGGTCTCGACGTAGACGCTCTCGGCATGGCCGGTGCGGACCGGGATGCGGACGGCGGTCGCGTGGACTTCCAGGTTTGGGAGACCCAAAATCTTGCGTGACTCCTCGCGCATCTTCGTCTCTTC
>JBARZO010000278.1:0-4224 GCA_049650165.1 Rubrobacteraceae bacterium | reverse complement strand
GCTCTACCGTCACCGGGAACACTCAATCAAAGAGGAGGCAGTAGTTTGAGGTTGTTCAAGAGGTTTTCCTTAGCGACCCTATTCCTTTCCTCGCTAGTCGTGATCTCAGCCTGCGGCGGCGGGAGCGGTGGTGGTGGAGATGAAAGCGGCGGTGGCGGAGATCTCAGCAGCCTCGACCTACACGTTGGTACGGTGCTACCGCAGACCGGGGACCTCGCACAGTTCGGTCCCGGAATGCAAAACGGCGCGGATCTAGCCGCGAAGCAGCTCAAAGCCTGCGAAACGATGGGCCTGGAAACGTTCGCGGAAGACTCCGGTACCAACGAGCAAACGGCGGCGGATGCGGCGGACAAGCTCATCAACTCGGATGAAGTAGGGGCGATCGTGGGGGCAGCCTCCAGCCGCGTCTCGTTCGCTGTGGTGGACCCGGCGTCACAGTCGAGCGTCGTCCAGATCTCACCGGCGTCCACGAGCCCGGACTTTACGGACTACGAGGACAACGGCTACTTCTTCCGCACCGTCCCCTCGGACAACCTGCAGGGTGAAATCCTATCCCAGGTCGCCCAGGACGAAGGCTTCAGCACAGTTAACATCATCGCGCTGAACGACGACTACGGACAAGGCATCGCAGACACCTTCGAGCAAGCGTTCACCGACGCCGGCGGCGAAATCGGGGCGAACGTGGCCTACGATCCGCAGGGCCAGAGCTTCGACTCCGAGGTGCAGCAGGCTTCCCAAGGCAACCCGGACGCCATACTACTGGTCGCCTTCCCCGAGACCGGTACGTCGATCATACAAGCCGCCCAGGAGCAAGGACTCGTAGGCGAAGTGCCGTTCCTGTTTACCGACGGTTTGGCAGACCCGCAGTTCCCGCAGGACGCCGGGGTTGATCTTGAGGGCGAGAAGGGTACCCGACCCGCTTCCGAGGGACCGGGCGGCGAAGAGTTCGCCACCGCGTTCCAGGACGAGTTCGGCGAAGAGGTCAGCACGTTCTCAGCCAATACATACGACGCGGTGATGCTGGCAGCCCTGGCCGCGGCGGCCGGTGGCGACACTGATGGACAGACGATCCAGGAGAACCTTGAGTCCGTCTCCAGCGGTGGCGAGGAAGTACTTCCATCAGACATCTGCTCCGGTCTGGAGTCGGCGGCTGGCGGCGACGATGTAAACTACGAGGGAGCCGCCGGCTCCCAGGACTTCGACGAGAACGGCGACGTTACTTCCCAGTACGAATTCTGGCAGTTCGACCAGGAAGGCCAGATCGAGCGCATAGAACTCATCGACGCTCCGGAAGGTTCATAGACAAACAGCTTTAGCTGTACAGGGGGCGGCCTCCGGGCCGTCCTCTTTTTCGTTTTTCGCTACTTGCCCCTCCGGAGCACGGGTATTACCTCCCCGACGAACAGGGCGGAGAAGATGAACGCGGCGCCCACGAGCTGTATCGGCGAGAGTCGGTCGCCGGCGAGCCAGAAACCGAAGAGGGCGGCGAAGACGGGCTCCATCGTCAGGATGGTCGCCGCCCGCGCCGCCGGTATGTGCTGCTGCACGGTGGTCTGTACGTAGTAAGCCCCCGCTGAGGCGACGAGGCCCGTTAGCGCGATGGCGAACCAGACCTCCACCGGCGGCGCGCTGATCGACCCCGGAGAAGCCACCCACATCACAGAAAACAACCCGCCCGCCGAGAGCATTTGGGCGAGCGCCAGAGCCCCGGCGTCGTGCTCCGGGGCGTAACGAGAGAGCAGGGCGATATGGGCCCCGAGCCCTGCTGCACACACCACGGTCAACGCGTCCCCGAGCCTACCCAGCGACGCGCTCTGCCCGGTCAGCAGCACCATCCCGAACAGACTCAAAACGACCGCTCCTATTATTAGCGGCGGAATGCGGACCTTGAACAAAGCCCAGGCCGTCAGCGGCGCGAAGACTACGAAGAGCCCGGTGATGAGCCCAGAATTGGTTGGTGTTGTGTACAAAAGCCCCCAAGTCTGAAAGAGGTAACCCAGCGCCAGCGTCAGCCCGATGCCGAGGCCGACAAAGAGCGTCCGCCACGTCATCCTGGGCGCGAGGAACAGAGCAAGAGCGCCCCCGGCGAGGATAAACCGGAGTGCCAGAAAACCGAGCACGCTGTAAGCCGTGATGGCGTCCTGAACCACGACGAACGTCCAGCCCCACACGGCGGTAACGCCGACGAGCAGCAGAGTGTAGATCAGTCGCAAACAAGCTCCATAGTCGAGAAGATGTTAGTTTACGCGATCAGGGTAAAGAGGGATAAAATATCTTAGGAGGAGAACGAATGACAGAGCAACGACGCAGCGTCCCGATAACTTTTAGCGATTATGGTGAAGGGGAGCCTGTCGTACTACTCCACGCCTTCCCCCTCAACGGCAAGATGTGGGAGCCGCAGGTAAAAGCTCTCTCAGAGAGTCATCGTGTCATAACTCTGGACTACCCCGGCTTTGGGGGCTCACCATATCCACCGGCGCAGCCCGACATGCGTTTCTACGCGGAGAAGGTTCTCGAACTCCTCGACAAGCTAGAGTTGGAACGGGTAGTTTTGGGCGGTTTGTCTATGGGCGGCTACGTGACGTTCGCGTGCCTCGGGCTCTTTCCCAAAAGAATATCCGGACTTCTGCTCGCCAATACCCGCCCGGAGCCGGACTCCGAAGAGGTGCGCAAGAGCCGTAAGGACATGGCTTGTCGGGTAGCAGAGGAAGGGGTGGGAGTCCTGATCGGGCTGCAGATGGAGCGCCTACTCTCGAAGAACACCCTCCAAAACCAACCGATGATCGTCGAGCAGGTGAAGTCCATGATCCTGGAGAGTGCGCCCGACGGCGTAGTCGGAGCTTTGGGCGCCATGCGCGACCGCCCGGATTCGACCTCTTTTCTGTCAGATATCGAGGTCCCGACTCTCGTTATAGGGGGTGCAGAGGATGGCATCTCTTCCCCCGAGGTCATGGGGGCGATGGCGGAGAAGATCCCGAACTCCGAGCACCACACTATCTCCGGTGTGAGCCATCTCTCGAACCTCGAAGCACCCGACGAGTTCAGCAACTTGTTGAAAGCGTTCCTGAAGAAACTCTAGCCGAACGCCGCGCAGGTTTTGCCGGCCGGGCGGCTCAGTTAAAATTCGGTCCCGTGGCGAAGGTTTTGCACATCTCAGACCTGCACTTCGGCAGGCCCGCGTCCTCCGGGAAGCTGGATGTCCTGGAGAACTGCATCCGGGAGATCGGGCCGGATGTGATCGCGATATCCGGCGACCTGACGCAGCGGTGCACGAATGGGGAGTTTGTCCGGGCCCGGGCGTACCTGGATACCCTGGGCGAGATAGCACCTTACGTCGTCGTTCCCGGCAACCACGACATCCGGTGGCTCGGGGCCGTGATTCGCAACCTGGGAATTGTTGGCCTGATCGGGGACAAGGCCCACGAGTTCAAGTATTCTCGTTATAAGCGGCACATCTCGGAAGATCTCAATCCATCCCTGGAGATACCCGGAGCGGTGATCGCCAGCCTCAACACGGCCCACGGCATAACCCGCGGCTCCCTGACGAAACGCTTCCGGGACCTCGGGGTGATCGGGCACGTCAAGCGGGAGGACGTGAAGAGCGCACAACAGGCCTTCGAGAAAGCCGCACCGGATGCGGCCCGCATCGTAATGATCCACCACAACCCAATCAAAGGCTCTCTCTCTGGTCGTCACGGCCTCGCCAATACCGGCCAGGCGCTCGACGCCCTCGCCGAGATCGGGGCTGAACTGGTCCTCTGCGGCCACGACCACCTGGAAGCCGTCCACACCGTCGAGGAGACCGCGCCGGGTCTCATCATCTCCACCGCCGGCACCATCTCCAACCGCCTGCGGCCGGATCGCGCCTCCAGCTTCAACCTCGTTGACTTCGACGACACCGATATCCGCATCACGACCTATTACTGGCAAGACTCCGGCAACTTCGTGCCCGATCAGGAGAAGTCTTTCACCCGCCATGCGGCCCCCCGCTCCGCCTGACCCCGACCTCAAAGAATGACCTCAGCGGGTATAATCTCCCGGATGCGCTCAAAGTCAGGAAGGGGCACGATATAGCATGTGGAGCAGACTGACCCGTGGCGGCGACGGACTTCCCCGCGAGAAGGTAGACGCCATCGTCCGCCTCATAGACCAGTACCTCGCCGAAGAAGCCACCAGCCGCAACCTCCAGTCCGATAAACAAACCATCCACCCCCGCAACTAACT
>JBARZO010000277.1:0-17338 GCA_049650165.1 Rubrobacteraceae bacterium | reverse complement strand
CTTCGGAGGTTACTTCCTCGCCGGTCGCGGCCTTCACCAGCGGCGGACCACCCAGGAAGATAGTGCCCTCCTCCTCGACGATAACGACCTCGTCGCTCATGGCCGGTACGTAGGCCCCTCCCGCCGTACAACTACCCATCACCGCCGCGATCTGGGGTATCCCCTTCGCGCTCATCCGCGCCTGGTTGTAGAAGATACGCCCAAAGTGCTCCCGATCTGGAAACACCTCGTCCTGAAGCGGCAAGAACGCGCCACCGGAATCGACCAGGTAGATGCAAGGAAGGTGATTCTGCTCAGCAACCTCCTGCGCCCGGAGATGTTTCTTCACCGTCATCGGATAATAGGTCCCGCCTTTGACCGTCGCGTCGTTAGCAACGATCATGACCTCCTGGCCCGAGACCCGCCCTACGCCGGTGACGATACCGGCCGCCGGCACGTCACCATCGTACATTCCGTAAGCCGCCAGCGGCGAAAGCTCCAGAAACGCCGTGTCCGGGTCGAGGAGTCTATCTATGCGGTCCCGCACCGGCAGCTTGCCGCGCTCCTTGTGCCTCTCCCGGGCCTTCTCGCTACCGCCGCGTTGCGCCTCTTTCATCCGGTCGCGGAGTTCCTCCACCAACTTCTCGTAGGCTTCGACGTTGCTCTTGAATTCCTCGCTGCCCGGCGAGACGAAGCTCTTTATGGTGCTCATGCACTCTCCGTCAGGTGGCCGTTCATTGCACCATCATTTTCTCGTGGGCTTTCTCGGCGCTCTCTTGGAGCAGGGAGCGGGCGATGATCTGGCGGTTGATCTCACTGGTCCCCTCCCCGATCTCGTTGATCTTGACCTGCCGCCAATACCGCGCCACGGCGCTCCCTTCCATGAATCCTTCGCCGCCCCAGATTTGGGCGGCCTGGTCCGCCGCCCGCTTCGCCGTCTCAGAGGCGAAGACCTTTGCCATGCTCGCCTCACGCCCAAACTTCCGGCCCTGATCCTTTAGCCACGCGGCCTTCAAGACCATGTTCCGCGCCAACTCTATCTCCATCGCCATGTCGGCGAGCTTGAACTGAATAGCCTGGAACTCCGCGATGGACTTGCCGAACTGCTTGCGCTCGTTGGCCCGCGTTACCGCCTCGTCGAAACAAGCCTGCGCCAGCCCAACCGAGAGCGCCGCCACGGCGACCCGTCCCCCGTCGAGCGTCTGGAGAAACTGCTTGAACCCCGCTCTCCGCTCGCCGAGCAGGTTTTCCTCCGGAACCCGGCAGCCCTCGAAGCAGAGCGGGTGCTGGTCGGAAGCCCGCCAGCCGAGCTTCTCGTAGGCCGGTCCACGGGTGTAGCCGGGCGTATCCTGCGGCACGATGATGGCGGTCAGCTCGGGCTTGCCGTTCTCGCGGGTATCCGTTGCGGCGATGATCGTTACGCCGCCCGTGATATCGGTGCCGGAGTTGGTGATCCACTTCTTCGAACCGTTGACGACCCATTCGCCGTCTTCGATCTCCGCGGTAGTCCGGGTGCCGCCCGCGTCGGTACCGGCCTCTTCCTCCGTGAGCCCGAAAGCCCAGAGTTTATTGCCGCCCTGAACCACCTCGCCGAGGAAGTGCTCTTTCTGTTCTTTGGTCCCGAAAGCGGCGATTGGAGAGCAGCCCAGAGAGATGTGCGCCTCCATCGTGATTCCAACGGAGGTGTCCGCCCGGCAGATCTCCTCCAGCGCCAGGTTGTAAGCGACGAAGTCGCCGCCCGAACCACCGTATTCTTCGGGCAACGTCAGGCCCATAAGCCCGAGCCGCGTCATCTCCGCAACGATATCGTAGGGGAATTTCTGCTCGCGGTCGAGCTGCTCGGCCCGGGGTTGGATCTCGCCCTGGGCAAAGTCGTGCGCCAGATCCCGCCACCTTTTCTGCTCGTCGGTAAAATCAAAGTTCATCGTCTTTAGTCCCCTAACTCAAAGTCTGCGGAGATCCACCCGCCGACACGTTTCGTTTCTGCCGACCGGACTACTCCTAAGCGGTCTCGACGAGTTCGTAGCGTTCAACGGTAGACTCCCGCAGCTTGTACTTCTGGATCTTGCCGCTCGCGGTCATCGGGTACTCCTCGACAAACTCCACGTACTTCGGCACTTTGAAGCGTGCGATGCTGTCGCGGCAGAATTCCTTTACGTCGTCCTCGGTCAGCGTAGCGTCCTGCTTCACGATTACGGCGGCGGCGATCTGCTCGCCGTACTTCTCATCCGGGACGCCGTAGACTTGCACGTCGGAGACCCCGGGGTGGGTGTAGAGGAACTCCTCGATCTCGCGCGGGTAGACATTCTCGCCGCCGCGGACGATCATGTCCCTCGCCCGGCCCGTTATCTTCACGTATCCAGCCTCGTCCATGACCGCGAGATCCCCGGTGTGCAACCAGCCCTCTCCATCTATGGTCTCTTCGGTCTCCTCGGGCATCTTGTAGTAGCCCTTCATGACGTGGTAACCGCGAGTGTAGAGTTCGCCCTGCTCTTCCGCCCCGACATCTTCGCCGGTCTCCACGTCCACGATCCTGACCTCGACGTCGGGGAGCTTTCGTCCGACGGTCGAGACCCTTAGCTCTATCGGGTCTTCGGTGCGGGTCTGGGTTATGACGGGGCTGGATTCGGTCTGGCCGTAGGCGATGGTGATCTCCTCGGCCCCCATGTCGTTCACTACCTGCTTCATAACCTCTTCCGGACACGGTGAGCCGGCCATGATCCCGGTGCGCAACGAACTCGTATCGTAATCCTCGTAATCTGGGTGCTCCAACTCGGCGATAAACATCGTCGGAACGCCCAAGAGCGCCGTACACCGCTCCTCGTGAACGGCTTTCAGTACCTCCTCCGGGTCGAACTGCTCGACCGGCACCATCGTACCCTCGTGGCTAACGGTGTTCAGGGTGCCGAGCACGCACCCGAAGCAGTGGAAGAACGGCACCGGTATACATACCCGGTCTTCCGGCCCGAGTTCCATGCACTCCCCGATGTAGAAGGCGTTTTTGATGATGTTGGCGTGGGTGAGTTGTACGCCCTTGGGGAAACCCGTAGTCCCCGAGGTGTACTGCATGTTGATCACCTCGTCGGCATCGAGCGAGTCCTGACGCTCTTCGAGGTCCTCCACGGAAACCTCTTCGACCCCTTCGAGGAACTCTTCGTAGCCGACGATGCTCTCCTGCGAGCCCGGTGCTTCGTCCCCGATCAACACCACGTGCTTGAGGTACGACAGCCCTTCGATCTCCAGTTCTTCTCCGGGCTCGGCGTCATCTAGTCCGGGGGCGGCCTCCTTCAAAATCTCCACGAAGTCCGCGTCCTTTACACCTTCCGTGAGAAACAGGGCCTTCGCGTCGGATTGCTCCAGAACATACCGAAGTTCGTTGGCCCTATATGCCGGGTTGATTGTCACCAGTACCGTACCGGTCTTGCCGGTGGCGAATTGCAGGACCACCCACTCCGGCACGTTTTGCCCCCAGACGGCCACGTGGTCACCCTTTTCGAGCCCCAACGCCATTAACGACCGGGCACACTTCTCGACAACCTCGTTGAACTCCGCATAAGAGTACCGGAGACTCCGATCCACGTAGACTAGAGCGTCATCTTCGGGACGGCGTTCAGCAACCAGATCCAGAAGCCCCCCCACATTCAAGCCTTCGATGTCGTCCGGTCTCAAGATCTACCTCCTATCCTCTTTCCCCGAGGGTCGCTAACATCAACTAAACTTCTCTTCCTTGCGAAGTATGTTCGAGTGTGAAAGCCAGTAGTATCCATTCGAGTCATACCCTGCTGCTCAAAGTTCCTTTCCCTCTATACTCGACCCACTTTAGCATCATAGTAACGATTGTGTAGATCTCGTCGCATGCTCAGTGGGCCGGAGAAACATACCGTGTTCCCCAGCCCAACAAGATGATTTTTGCAGCTAACCTTCAAAGACTCTTTTCACTTCAGGAGAAGTCTCTTCCGTCTTCGTAGCTAGTGATACTCCGATGAACACTATGATGGCGACCGCGAGCGTAAACGCGCCGTTCACGACGCCTTCGGGGAGGACGACGATATCGTTGCTCGCCCCAATCTCCAGCGCGAAGTTCAGCACAATGCTGGTGATGATGCTCCAGATCGCCCCGTGCTTGGTCGCCCCGGCCCACACGAGCCCGAGGACCACCGAAGGGAAAATAGCCGCCGCGAACGTTCCCCAACCAAAGACACCCAGTAGCGCCACGAGCGTATCCAGATACAGTGAGAAGAGCAGCGAGAGGACCAACAACCCGGCAACCACGACGCGGCTCCAGAACAACTCATTTCTGACGGGTATGTTTAGCGAGCGGGGGATGTCACGGATGAGCGCTGCAGCCCCGAGATTCAGGAAAGCATCTCCCGTGGACATGATCGCCGCTAGAATACCGGCCAGTCCGAGCCCAGCGAGGATCGACGGCGTGAATTCCACGAAGAAGCGGGTGAGCGCCTGGTCGGGAGTATCGAGCGCCGGAAAATCTCCCTGAATGCTGAGCGTCAGCGCCGAGAGGCCCACACCGGCCACCAGAAGCATCGTCAGCAGGTAGGCCAGCGCCGACGTGAGCGCACCCCACTTCAACTCCTTGGTGTCCCCGATCATGAGGAATTTCGTCAGGAGCTGCGGCTGCCCCGCCGCCCCGAGACTGAACAAAAACAGGTAGCAGGCTATAGTCAGCATCGGCACGGTGCCGAACGGTGAGGCGAGCGCCGGGTCGGAGCCCTGCAACGTCTCCGTCATGTTGAGCACCCCGCCGCCCGCGCTGATCGCTATGATGACCACTATGACCGAGACCCCGACCATTATGACTCCCTGAAAGAGGTCGGTGTAGACGGCGGCGATGATCCCGCCGCCGACGGCGTACAGTCCTATAATCCCGAGCCCGATAATAGCGCCCCAGGTAGTCCCGATGGGAAAGATGGCAGCCATGATGACGCCCGTCGCCTGGACCTGCACCCCGAGGTACCCAATCACACCGAGGGCCACCGCGATCCCCATCCAACCTCGTACTCCCCGGCTGTTGTAGCGGGCCTCGACCACGTCTCCCAACGTGTAAATCTCACCGAGGTTCGCCAGCCGCCACATCCTCTTCGCCGCGAGATACCAGGCCAGCACGAACCCTAGCGGAGCAGCAAAACCAATACCGGCGACAAAACCACCGAATCCCGCGTCGAAGGTGAGGCCAGTGCCACCCAGAACTCCGAATCCGCTCTGGATCGAGGTGAAGACCGCCATCGCCACCACGAACATCCCCAGGCTCCGGCCCGCCACGAAGAAGTCCGAGGCGTTCTTAGTGCGCGCGGTCGCCCAGACCCCGATGGCGATGGTCACCAACAGATAAACAACTACTCCGCCAACTATAGTCACGTTCACTGTGCGCCACCCCCGTTCTCCGCGTCAGCCGCGACCTCTCGCTCATCGACGACCTCCTGCACGTCCTCTTGCTTGAAGGTGAGGCCGTACAGAACCCCGGCCAGAATGACCAGAACCGGGAAGCTGATTATGTAGTGCGCCATCGGCGGCGTCATGCCCAGGATGTAGTTGGTGCTCCCAGTGGGCTCCCCGCCGGTCAGGATGTCGAGCACTATGAACAGCATCCCGTAGAGCACGACCATCGAGCCCGCGACTACGAGCGGCCACTTCTTTCCCGGAAGGTCCTTGGTATAGCCGAAGAGTATGCTGATCCCGATAAGGAAGATCAACGGGTACAGGACCACCCGCCACGAACTGAGCAGCATCCCGACTAACATCAGGACAACCAGCCCCAGCACGGCGTAGATCATCCGGTTGGTCAGCTCCATCTCTTACCTCCTCCTAAATCTCTACGTCAGCAACAACAACCCGGCGGTTATTATGACGCCCGACACAATGAGCGCCATAACGCAGTAACCCATCACGTCGCGGGCTTTCAGCCCCGCTATACCGAGCGCCGGTAGGAGCCAGAACGGCTGCACCATGTTCGTCCAGGCGTCGCCCCAGGCCACCCCCATAGCCGTCTGTCCGATATCGGCCCCGATCTGCTGCGCGGCCTCCACCTTCACCGGTCCCTGTATGGCCCACTGCCCACCACCGGATGGGGCAAAAAAATTGACGATACCGCCGCTGATAAACGCCCAGAACGGCAACGTCGCGGGAGTTGCGATAGCGTTGAACCAATTCGCTATCACCTCGATCAGGCCGGATTCCCCCATCATGCCGATCACCCCGGCGTAGAACGGAAACTGCAGGATGATCCCCGCGCTCGCCCCCACCGACTCCCGCAACGAATCCAGGTAACTCCTCGGCGTGACGTGAAAGATGATTCCGGCGATGAGGAAGATGAGGATGACGATGTTGAGGTTCAAACCTCCGCCACCCACGAACCAGACCAAAAGGTAGACCACCCCGGCGACCCCGACCATTCCCGAGAGCCAGGGCGTCTTCTCCAGCCACTCCGCCGGCGTCGAAGGTCTGCTGCGATCTTCTTCCGGTTCGGAATCTTCCAACACCTCCGGGTCCACGACGACCCGCTCCTCCGGCGGCGGGAGCATCGCCCGGTTCACGAAGGGCAGCACCACCAAAAGCGTACCCGCTATGACGAGGTTGTACGGGGCGAAGATCGTCTCGCTCGCCGGAATCACACCCATCGCATCTTCGAGAAAATGTCCTGGGGTGGCGATCACCAGCGGGATGGACCCGGAAAACCCCGCGTGCCAAACGAGAAACCCGCTGTAGGCGCTGGCGATGACCAACCGGTAGTCCAGATCCCTCACCTGCCGCGCCATCTCCGTCGCCAGCAGAGCCCCGATGATGAGCCCGAACCCCCACTGTATAAATGAAGCCGCAGTAGCGAATACCGTAGTAATGACGATGGCGCTGGCCGGACCTCCGGCACGCCGGGCAATAGCCTCCAACCCGGCCCGGACGACCCGCGTCCTCGCCAGCACGTATCCGGTCACGAGTATGAGCACCATCTGCATCGAGAACTCCAGCAACCCGAAGAGTCCTTCGCCCCAAAACTGGAGCATGTCAAGCGCCGAAGATCCCGTAAGCCCTATGCCCATAAGGAATACGACGAACGTCAGCACGATCGCGAACAGCCACGGGTCCGGCAGATACCGTTGCATCACCGACACGAAGAACCCGGATACTTTCTGCATTGCTAAACCTCCCTTTCCCCGTCCGGACCGCCCGGTTTCTAAACCGCCTCGGACTCCAGAGCCGCTTCCACGAAGTGCAGCCGGTCGTTGCCCCAGAACATTTCCCCGTCCACAAAGAAAGCCGGAGCCCCAAAGACACCCCGCTCCAACGCTTCCTCCGTTGCTTCTTTCAAAGCCTGTTTATTCTCTGGTGCACCGGCCTCTTCGAGGATTTCCTCCGGATCTAACCCGATGCGACGCGCAACCTCCTTCAAAGGACCGTCCTCATCAGCCTCTTCCAAACCTTTTGGCGCCCCACTCTCCCGCCAGTACAGATTGAACGCCTCGCGAGTAAACGACTCCAGCTCACCCATCCCGGAACAGAACATTGCCGCCCGCATCGTCTTGAGCGTGCGGAACGGGAATGGATCCGGAAACTGCAACGGCACGTCGTAGTAATTCGTCCACCGCTGAATGTCTCGCCACTGGTAGCGGCTTTTCGCCCTGGTTTCTATCGGTGCCTGAATACCAGCCGCCTTGTGAACCGCGCCGAGTAACATCGGCTTGAAAACTAGCTCCGCCCCACGCTCCTCGCAAACCCGGTCTAGCTGAGTGTAAGCCAGGTACGAGTAAGGACTTACCAGATCGTAGTAGAACTCTACCTGTCGCATCTAAACTCCTCTCGCCGCCCACCTACAAAGATACAACACTCCCTTCCCAGCCGCCCGAATAAACTAAATTGCTCTCACCCTTGACAGCGCAACAGACCCTGTTTAGAATCCCGCACGTTATTGTTCACAAAAACAGTAGAGAAACTGGTAATTAAAAGGATCAGCACTTGCAGCGTCGCACTTACGGTAATCTCATAGGCTCTGAAACGCCTTTGTGTTGGGCATCTAGCCCCCTCAGCCTGACGAAAAGACGCTGTTCGATCCGGGGAGAGGCGCTGCTTCGTACTTTAATTGTCTACTTAAATAGTCAACAAACTAGTAATTGGAGGTGGATCAAGTGCGGAGTTTGATCGTTCTGGCTTTCGTAGGTTTTCTTGCGCAGCTCATAGATGGGTCTTTGGGTATGGCTTATGGGGTGTCGTCTACGACTTTGCTCCTCGCGGTTGGGCTTACGCCGGCCATAGCGTCCGCCAGCATACACATCGCCGAGGTCGGGACCACTCTGGCGAGTGGGGTGTCGCACTGGCGGTTCGGCAACGTCGATTGGCAGAAGGTTGGATGGATGGCAATACCCGGTGGTGTAGGGGCGTTTGTGGGGGCCGTATTGTTGAGTTCCGTGCCGGGAGATCTGGCGAAACCCTTCGTCGCGATCTTCCTGTTCAGCCTCGGCATCTACATCCTCGCCCGTTTCGCCTTTGACCGTAAAGGACAACTCATCAACGACCGGCCTGTTCCTAGAAAGTTCCTCTCCCCCCTGGGCCTCTTTGCGGGTTTTATGGACGCTGTAGGTGGCGGCGGGTGGGGTCCGATCTCTACGCCCACGCTGCTCGCGTCCCGCAGGATGGAACCGCGCAAAGTAGTCGGTACGGTGGATACCAGTGAGTTCGTCGTGGCGCTCGCGGCCAGCATCGGGTTTTTGCTCGCCTTGAGTTGGAGTCAGATCCCGTTCGGTATAGTCGGTGCGCTGCTCGGCGGCGGGCTCATCGCGGCGCCGATCGCCGCCTGGGTGGTGAAGAATCTCAATTCCCGGGTGCTGGGCACCGCTGTCGGAGGGTTCATTCTGCTCACTAACGCAAATACCTTTCTGGAAGCTACGGGGCTAAGCTCAGACCTCAACCTTCTCGTCTACGCAACCATACTCACCGTCTGGGTATCCGCTCTCTACTTCGCGATCTCCGCGCTGCGGAAGGAACGTAAGACCGTCCTAGAGAGTTAGTAGTTCAGGTAGAGCCTGCCCCAAACGGCTAGAATTGTCTCGTTGCAGGAACATGAACCGGAGGTAAATAGAGTGTCCGAAGATCCAAGGTTAGAGAACCACGAGTCCGGCCTAGTAGAGGGGCGTGGTTTTACGTTGTGGTTCACCGGCCTCTCAGGCGCCGGCAAGACGACGATAGCAGAGATAGTCGAGCGGGAGTTACACGACCGTGCGCGGCGCGTAGAGGTCCTAGACGGGGACATCGTTCGGACCAACCTCTCCAAAGGACTCGGCTTCTCCCGCGAAGACCGCATCGTAAACGTGCTCCGTATAGGCTTCGTGGCGAACCTGCTCACCCGTAACGGAGTGGGTGTGATCGTCAGCGCCATCTCACCCTACAAGGAGGCTCGCGACCAGGTACGCCGGAGGGTCGTAGACTTCGTGGAGGTCTTTGTCGACGCCCCGCTGGAAGTGTGTGCCGAACGGGATGTCAAGGGACTTTACAAGAAAGCGTTCGCCGGAGAGATAAAAGAGTTCACCGGGGTTTCGGACCCCTACGAGCCTCCCGCCGCCCCGGATCTAACCCTCAAGACCGAGGAAGAGACCCCCGAAGAGAGCGCCCGCAGGGTCATAGAAAAACTGGAGTTCTTCGGCTACCTCGATTCTTCGGATCAGGCCGACAACCCACACTTCACCGACTACCGCTGGTAACCTGCCGGAACTTCAGTAACTTGGCGGCTTAGTGGCGCACCCAGGCCTGGGGATCCAACGTCAGGTTGTGGACGGAGTCCGGGATCTCTCCGCGGATAAGGTCAGCGAGCGTCACACATTCGAGCACGGCGCGCAGGTTAGCGCGGACCGCGATCCAAACCTCCTGCAACGGCCGGGCTGCGCCCGTGTACTCTACGGCCTCTGGTCCCTCGCCCCGGACATTAGCCAGAGGCCCTTCAACAACGCGGATGATCTCCGCCAGGCTGATCCCCTCCGCCGGGCGGGCTAGCCAGTAGCCGCCGCCGGCTCCCCGCTGGGTGCGAACGAGACCGGAGTGTTTTAGCTCCAGCAAGATGTTCTCTAGAAACTTTAGCGGGATGTCCTGCGCCTCGGAGATTCGGCTGCCTTTCAGAGGTCCTTTGTTCTCAGCCACCGCTAGTTCCATCGCCGCCCGAATTGCGTAGTCAGCCTTGGCTGATACCTGCAAACCCTCTCAGTCTCCGAACCGGTCCCGCTGCCGATCCCGCTTGTAGTTGCTTCGGCTGGGCGCGTAGACGAACCAGTAAGAACCAACCAGTATGCCGGCGAAAACGATCAGGGCCCCTATAAACTGTATTACCTCCGGGTTCAAAGCTCCTCCTTGATCGAACCAACAATCTAGTGGCATTCTACGTCAAACGGCGCCCGATGGTAGAGAAACTTCTTACCGGACCGGCTCGTCTTCGCCTTTCCAGTGTAATTTTACGCCGGTTCCCCGAAGGCTGAATCTGTGGAGCGAGGTTTGCCCCGCATCTTGGCGGATGCTAACATCGAACAATCGTAGCGATAGATACGGGGAAATCGCACAGCGACACGTTACTGTGTTGCCAAAAGGAGGAAATATGAAGGGCCTTACCTCAGACTACCAGCTAAACCTGTCGGCGATTCTCCGCCGGGCGGAGCAACTGTACGGTTCTAAGGAGATCGTCACCCGCAAGCCGGATAAGAGCTTCCACCGCTACACCTACGCGGACTTCGTGTCCCGGGCCAAGAAGCTCGCCGTAGCCGTTCAGAACCTCGGCCTGCAGAAGGGCGACCGGGTAGCCACCCTTGCCTGGAACAGCCACGAGCACCTGGAAGCCTACTTCGGCGTCCCGTGCGCCGGCGCCGTACTCCACACCATTAACCCCCGCCTAAGTCCCGACGACCTTGCGTACATCATCAATCACGCCGAAGATAAAGTGCTGCTCATCGACGAAACAATGGTGCAGCTCCTCGACAGCGTCAAGGGCGAGGTGGACCTGGAGCACGTCTTCGTCTTCGGCTCGGCGCCGGAAGGTTTCGAGAGCTACGAAGATCTGCTGGACGGGGCCGACGAGGGCGAGTTCGAATATCAGGACTTCGACGAAAACGACGCGGCGGCGATGTGCTACACCTCGGGAACGACGGGACGGCCGAAGGGCGCACTGTACTCGCACCGCGCGATCTGCCTCCACTCCATGGCCTCCGCGATGGCCGACACACTAGGAATCAAGGAGCGGGACGTCGTAATGCCGGTGGTCCCGATGTTCCACGTCAACGCCTGGGGACTGCCGTTCACTTCGACGCTGGTCGGGGCCAAGCAGGTAATGCCGGGGGCGCACCTGGACCCGGAGAGTTTGCTGGAGGATCTGGCGAACGAAGGAGTGACGATCACCGCCGGTGTGCCGACCATTTGGCTCGGCATCCTGCAGACGCTAGATAAAGACCCGGAGGCCTATGATCTCTCTAACTTGCGGAGCATGGTCGTCGGCGGGTCGGCGGCGCCGGAAAGCATGATCCGTCGCTACAAAGAGAATCACGGCCTGGACATCGTCCACGCCTGGGGCATGACCGAGATGTCGCCTTTGGGCACCATCTGCAACCTTCGCTCCGACATGGACGACCTCTCCGAAGACGAGAAGTACCGCAAAAAAGCGACCCAGGGCTCATCCGTACCGTTTATCGAGGTGCGGGCCGTCGAGGCCGAAGAGGAAGTCCCCTGGGACGGCGAGAGTATGGGTGAACTGGAAGTCAGCGGCCCCTGGGTTGCCAAAGCATACTTCAACACTGACGAGGGCGACGACAAGTTCACAGATGACGGCTGGTTCCGAACCGGCGACATCGTAACCATAGACCAGTACGGGTTCGTGGAGATTCAGGACCGGACAAAGGACCTTATAAAGAGCGGTGGAGAGTGGATCTCCTCCGTCGCCCTCGAAAACACCCTGATGGCCCACGACGCCGTCGCCGAAGCTGCCGTCATCGCCATCCCCGACGAGAAGTGGCAGGAACGTCCGCTCGGCGTCGTAGTCCTAAAGGAAGGCGAGAACGCCACGGAGGAAGACCTGCTCTCCCACCTCGAAAACGACTTCCCGAAATGGTCCCTGCCGGACGCCATAGAGTTCCAGGACGAACTCCCACACACCGCCACCGGCAAAGCCCTCAAAATGAAGCTCCGCGAGCAATACGAGGACTACACCTCCGCCAGCGGTTAGTCGTTAACCCATACGAATAGGAGCCCGCTTGAGCCCGACCGAAATCCTGGTCCAAAAAGACGTGCCCGCCGGAATGCGCGACGGCACGACGCTTATGTCCAACGTCTACCGTCCTACGGAAGGCGGCCCCTATCCGGTCCTCCTGACCCGGTTGCCATATGGCAAAGACCTCCCCTTTAATGCCACCTACTTCGACCCGGTCAAGGCCGCCCAACAAGGTTACATCGTCGTCATCCAGGACGTGCGGGGCCGCTACGCCTCCGAGGGCAAGTTCGTCCCGTTCGTCAAAGAGTACGAAGACGGCTACGACACCGTAGAGTGGGCCGCGCAGATCCCCGGTTCAAACGGTCGAGTCGGTATGTTCGGCCTCTCGTACTTCGGCAAGACCCAGTGGCACGCCGCCGTAATGCAGCCGCCGTCTCTGGCGAGCATGGTCCCCGGCGTAACCTGGGGAAACCACCTGAACGGCGTCAATATGCGCGGCGGTGCTCAGGAGCTTGGGCTCAACCAGAACTGGGCCCAGACCGGGCTCGCCCTCAACACTCTCTTCCGCAAATATAGCGGAGATCCCGATCAGCTCGTCCAGAAGCTGCCCGACCTTGTTGGCTCCATGGATACCCTGCTCGCCGGTGGCGGCTACGACAAACTGCCGCTAACCGACCTCCCCGACCCAGACGGACTCGCGCCCTATGTCCGCGGCGGCTTCGGGCGTACGGTGGATGACGGGACCTGGACTTACCTCAGCATCGACGGCAAGTACGAACACGTCCAGGCTCCGGCACTCCACATCGGTGGCTGGTACGACTGTTTTATCGGGGAGACGCTACGCCAGTACGAGGCCATGAACGTACAATCCGCGCGGCGCGGAGTGCGGCCGCCCCGTCTGCTCGTCGGCCCCTGGACACACGGCATGTTCGGTAGCACCGTGGGAGAGTTGGACTTCGGCGTCGGAAGTTCCGGCCTCTTTCTGAACTACCGAGGGGATCTCACGGACCGCCACCTCCGCTGGTTCGACGCCACGCTCAAAGACGAGGAAGACGCCCTGGAGAGCACGTCACCCGTAGAGGTCTTTGTCATGGGCGAGAACCGCTGGCGCGGCTACGAAGAATGGCCCGTGCCCGACTCCCGGGAGGAGCATTGGTATCTACACGAAGATGGCGGGCTCTCCCGTGAAGAGCCCTCGCAAAGCCCGCCCGACGAGTACAACTACGACCCCGAAGACCCGGTACCAACCCTAGGAGGCGCGGTCCTTCTGCCCCCGATCCTCGGCCCCGGCCCCCTAGATCAAAGCCCCATCGAAGACCGTCCGGACGTGCTTACCTACACGAGCGAGATTCTGCAAGATAGCTACACGGCGCTCGGACCGGTCCACGCCACACTCCACGCCGCCTCATCCGCCCCAGACACGGACTTCATCGTACGGCTGGTGGACGTCTATCCTGACGGGCGGGCCATAGGAGTAACCGACGGCATAGTACGGGCCAGCGCCCGCGAGAGCTATCCGGCTCCGGGCTTTGTACAACCCGTCGAACCAAGCCTTATAAAGCCCGGCGAGGTCTACGAGTACGCAATAGACCTCTGGGCGACCGGCCTCACTTTCTTGGCCGGACATCGCCTCCGGGTGGAGGTTACTTCCAGTTCCTTCCCCCGCTGGGAACGCAACCTGAACACCGGCGAGAACAACGCCGACTCGACGCGAACTCAGATCGCAAGCCAGCAAATATTTCACGACCCAGGGCGTCCGAGCCGCGTTACACTTACCGTAGTAGACGGCTGAAGAAGGAGCGCCAATCATGGCAGAGCCGGTGATCCTGGAAGCGGTACGCACCCCGTTCGGCAGGCGTGGCGGCGCACTGCGCGAGGTACGCCCCGATAAACTACTCGCCCACACGCTGCGAGGCCTCGTAGACCGGGCGGATATGGACCCGGAACGGATAGAGGATGTGATCTGTGGCGCGGTCACCCAGGCCGGGGAACAGGGCGCCAACATCGGTCGGCTGGCCGTTATGCTCGCCGGTTTCCCCGTTACCGTCCCGGCGGTCTCCATAAACCGCATGTGCGGCTCCAGCCAACAAGCCGTCCACTTCGCCTCCCAAGCCATCGCCGCCGGCGACATGAGCTACGCTATAGGATGCGGCGTCGAAAGTATGACTCGTGTATCAATGTTTAGCGACATTGGCGGAGCACCGGATGCCGGATCTGTATTCCAGGTGCTCAACCCCGATCTGCTGGAAAAACAAGAGTTAGTGCATCAAGGTGAGAGCGCGGAGCGCATAGCGGATAAGTGGAGCATCACCCGCGAAGACGCAGACGCCCTCTCAGCCGAGAGCCATCGTAGGGCGGGTGCGGCTGCCAGGAACGGTAACGGAGAGATACTTACGACCATGGGCCTCGACGCTGAGGGTAGTGAGATCGAGCTGACTGCGGACGAGGGCGTACGGGCTTCGGTAGATCTCAAAAAAATGGCGGGTCTCAAGACGGTCTTTCGGGCCGACGGCGTCGTAACGGCGGGGAACTCGTCCCAGATCTCCGACGGCGCATCCGCCGTGCTGGTCGGTGACCGGGAAAAGGCCGAGGCTGACGGCTTCACGCCGAAGGCCCGTTTCCTGGCGCGGGTGGTGGTCGGTGACGATCCGGCGATGCAGCTCACCGGCGTTATCCCGGCGACACGCTTGGCGCTAAAGAAAGCCGGGTTGAGCATCCAGGACCTTGACTGGATCGAGATAAACGAAGCCTTCGCCACCATGGTTCTCTCTTGGGCCGACGAGTTGGAGCCTGACATGGACAAGGTAAATCCCTGGGGCGGCGCAATAGCCCACGGACACCCGCTAGGCGCTACCGGCGCAGGCATCATGGCGAAGATGCTCACCGGATTGGAGGCTACCGACGGCCATATCGGCTTGCAGGTCATGTGCATCGGACACGGTATGTCCACCGCGACTATAATCGAGCGTATCTAGTGGAGATAGCCGGACGAACTTTCCTCGTAACCGGCGGCGGGTCTGGCCTCGGCGCCGCCACCGCTCGCGGGCTGGTGAATACCGGGGCAAAGGTCCTCGTTGCGGACCTCCGAGGCGAAGGCTCTGGAGACGACGTTCGTTTTGTCGAGACCGACGTGACCGACGAGAAAAGCACGCACGCCGCGATAGACACAGCCGTCCACGAGTTGGGAGGCCTTCACGGCGTGGTCAACTGCGCCGGGGTGGTGATCGGGGCTAAGGTGCTCGGCAAGAACGGCCCGCACGAGTTGGAGTCGTTCGCAAAAGTTCTCCAGATCAACCTAATCGGGACTTTCAACGTCATCCGGCTCGCGGCCGCCGTGATGAAGTGGAACGATCCGGTCGGAAGCGGCGAGCGCGGCGTCATCGTCAACACGGCGAGCGTGGCGGCGTTCGAGGGCCAGATCGGCCAGGCGGCCTACTCCGCGTCGAAGGGCGGTGTCGTTGCCATGACCCTCCCCGTCGCCCGCGAGTTAGCCAAGCATGGTATCCGCGTCATGACCATAGCTCCCGGCATCTTCGAAACACCGATGGTGGCCGGTCTGCCGGAAGAAGCGCGGAATTCTCTCGGTGAGCAGGTTCCTTTCCCGTCCCGCCTCGGTAAGCCGGAAGAATACGCAGCGCTAGTGCAACACGTTATCGAGAACGAGATGTTGAACGGCGAGGTGATCCGGCTGGACGGCGCGATCCGAATGGGTCCGCGGTAGTCAAGGACGGGTGGCAATCTCGGGAACGGGACAGTAGGCACCCTCCGAGAAGTCCTGTGAGCCTATCCCGAAGGCGTGGTTAAAGCGCGCCCAATGGTTCTCCAGCGCGATCGCGGTTGTCAACTCTACCATTGACGCCTCGTCGAAGTGTTCGCGCAAGGCGTCGAAAAGATCCTGCGGTATAACTGCCGGCGTCCGGGTCATCTCCGTCGCGTAGTCCAGAACCAACTTCTCCACGGGAGAGAAAGCCTCGCTCTCACTGTAATTCGACAGATCCCGGAGTTGATCTTCGGTAACACCGGAATGCCGGGCCACGGTCGAAGCGATGTCTATGCAGAATTCGCATCCGACCGTAGCGGCTGTCTTCAGGGTGGCGAGATGCTTGAGCTTCTCCTCGACCAGGTGCGAGCGGTCAATCGCCAACCCCATCATGACGTAACCAAAGAGCAGCCGGGGATGGTGCGCCATGACCTTCAGTGGATCCATCACCTCGCCGAACCTGCGACGAGAGAACCTGTACGCGAAACGCCCCAATAATCCTGCCTTACGCTCTGGTACTGCTTCGATGCGTGCCATCTACGTCTCCTTTCTCACGACAACGGGGGTATGGTCTGTAGCTTGTCCGGGTTGACCACGATGCGGATCCCTTGTATTCGACCCTCTGCCTCCTCCAGCGCCACTGCGCTCATCGGTTTACTGTCTGCATATCCGATGACCCCGGGATGGCCGTTGATCGAGGCAATCCGGGTGGCGAAGCCGGGCGGCGTCTTTCCCAGTATCCCCAGTAGGAACCGAGAGACCTTTTCAGGGCCGTATATCGGATTGAGGGCCGCGTGAGTCTTTCCTCCGCCGTCCGACCAGAGGATGACGTCCTCGGAAAGCAACGCAAGTAACCCCTCCATGTCTCCGTTGGAGCAGGCTTCGATAAAGCTCCCCAGTAGACGCTCTTCCTGCCCCACGGAGGCCTCGAACCTCGGGCGTCGGGCCGCCACCGACTCTCTAGCCCTCCTGGATATCTGGCGGCAGTTGGCCTCGCTTTTTTCTACGATGCGAGAGATTTCCTCGTAGTCGTAGGCGAAGACTTCGCGCAATAAGAACACTGCCCGCTCGGTGGGATTCAAGCTCTCAAGAAGCACCAGAAACGCCATCGAGAGCGATTCGTCGAGGTCGATGGCTTCCGCTACGTCATTGCTGCCGTCCGTGAGCAACGGTTCCGGCAGCCAGGGTCCGACGTACTCCTCGCGCCGGACCTTCGCCGAGCGCAAGTGATCTATGCAGAGCCTGGTGACCACTGCAGAGAGATACGCCTTCGGAGAGCGTACCTCCGTTCCTGACGCCTGTTGCCAGCGGACGAACGCTTCCTGGACCATATCTTCTGCATCCACGACGCTCCCGAGCATTCGGTAAGCGATAGAGACCAGCAGCGTCCGGTGCTGTTGAAAAGTTTCGTCCATGTC
>JBARZO010000276.1:0-3315 GCA_049650165.1 Rubrobacteraceae bacterium | reverse complement strand
CCGAGGATGTTACACAGGGACTGGTTGACCCGGATACAACGCCCGCCGAGATCCGCCAGCGCCATGCCGATAGACGCCGACTCGAACGCGCTTCTGAAACGCTCCTCGCTCTCGCGCAGCGTCTCTTCGTTCTTCTTACGCTCGGTGATGTCGCGGATGGCGGTTACGCGAACGGCCCGGCCCTTGTAGGTCGTCATCTTGCCCCGGATCTCCGAGTCGAAGGTCGTGCCGTCCTTTCTCATGGAGACGACCTCGTAGGGCTCCTCGAATCCGGACGACCGGGCGTTTCGCACCGTTTCGTAAGACTCGGGGGCCGTTACGTCCAGGGGAGACATGCCGATGACCTCCGAAAGTTCGTACCCGAACATCTCCGCGAAGGCCGCATTCGTCTCGACGATCCTGCCTTCCTGGGTGATGGCGATGCCCTCGAAGGTGGCCTCCGCCAGCCCCTTGAAGCGTTCCCCGCTCTCTTTGAGCTCTCTCTCCGCCTGCTGGCGTTCGGTAACGTCCCGGCAGATGGTGCAGATCACCTCACGGCCACCATATTCGATGACGCCGACGCCGCTCTCTACGTCCACCGACGTTCCGTCTTTGCGACGGTAACGACGCCCGCCGAGAACACGGTTTCTCTGTTCCAGTGTGGTCTGTATGGTGGAGTCTATGTTTTCACGAGGATGGGCGACGAAGTCGTAGACTTCCATGCCTCTCAACTCGTCGGCGGTGTAGTCGAGCATCTCCTGGAAAGCGGGATTAGTTTCTACCACGCGCCGGGTGTTTGCGTCGAGCAGGTAGATCCCGTCGGTGGCCTGCTCGATCACGGCCCGGTAGCGGGCTTCGCTGTCCCTCAGGTCTTCCTCGATTCGCCGGCGTTGGATGGCGGCCCCCAGCGTGTTTGCCGCGGCTCGCAGGGCATCCATCTCGGCCGGCGTCCATTCTCGTTCGGCCTTGCAGGCGTCAAAGCCGATCTGGCCCCACCACTCTCCCTCGACGGAGACCGGCACGATCATTATGGACAATATGTCTTGTTCCCAAAGCTCCGGTTGTTCGACCTCGGGACAGTCTCGGGTGTGGCCGTAGACCAACTCTCCCCGGCCCAGGAGGTCCACCCAGCGCCCGTAGCCGGCGGCCCGGTAGGGTATTGCTTCCATCAAGGGGTTGTCCATCTGGGCGGTGACGCCCGACGCTACCCACTCGTGGCGTTGGGTGCCCCACAGCTCGCCGTCCTCTCCGAGCTGGTTTTCGAAGATGTAGACCCGGCTCACGTCTGTTGCGACTCCGAGCCGCTCCAGTACGTTCTGTATGCTCTCTTCCCAACTGGTCTCGGTAAGGAAACTCTCGGCGGCGAACCTGACGGCTTCCAGAATGGCGTCTCTTCGCTGGAGATCCTCTTCGAACCTCTTGCGCTCGGTTATGTCGCGGGCGTTGATCACGAGGCCGCCCACAGCCGGGTCCGAAACGAGGTTGGTGACGAGCCCCTCGAAGGTGCGCCAGGAACCGTCAGCGTGGAGTAGCCGGGCCTCTATCACGAGCTCGCCATTAGGCTCTTGCAAACTACTAGTGACTGCCTCCTGCACCACTCGAAAGTCGTCGGGGTGGGCGAGGTCCGCCATGCTGCCGCCGATGAGCTCTTCTTGTTTGTGGCCCAGGAGACGTTCGACCGACGGGCTGATGTAGCTCCGGTTGCCGTCGGGGGTGAAGACCGTGATCAGGTCGGAGGAATTCTGGACCAGCGAACGGAAGCGATCTTCGCTCTCCCGAAGCTCTTTCTCCGCCCGATGACGCTCCTCGATCTCCGCGAGACCTCGGTCTACCGTGATGCGCAGGCGTGAAAGGTTGTCCTTCATGACGTAGTCATAGGCGCCAGCCCGTATGGCGTCTACCGCCACGTCCTCCCCGACCTTGCCGGAGACGATGATGAACGGCGCTTCGGAGCCAGCTTCACTAGCCATTGCCAGTGCCTCTGGCGCCCGAAAGTGCGGCATCCGGTAGTCCGAGAAGATCACATCCCATTCCCTGGCCTCCAGAGCCGCCCGCATCTCTTCAGAGGTCTCTACCCGCTCGTAGTCCGGGTCGTAGCCACCGCGCCGCAGCTCGTGGAGGATGAGCAGCGCATCGTCCTCCGAATCTTCGACCACCAGCACCCGCAATGGCGCGCGCGTTCGCCTGCCGTTTACCGCTTCTACCATGACTCCTCGCTAAGCTCGTCCATGCTTACCAGGCCGCTGCGGACGGCGAACAGGGCCGCCTGTGTCCGGCTCCGCACGCCCAGCTTCCGCAGGATGCTCGATACGTGGGTCTTTACGGTCTTCTCCTCTACGAAGAGATCACCCGCTATCTGTTTGTTCGCCCGCCCCCGCGCCAGAAGCCCCAACACTTCCGTCTCGCGTCCGGTGAGCGGCTCGGGGCTATCCGGGGCGCGGACCTCGCGCATTAGTCGTGCCGCAGCTTCGGGGGCGAGTTGCACCTGTCCTGCTGCGGCCGCCTTGATCGCCCGGCGCAACTCGTCAGCTTCGGTGTTCTTGAGCAGGTAGCCGATGGCCCCGGCCTTGATTGCCCCGCTCACAGAGACATCCTCCAAAACACTCGTGAGCGCCACGACCTCTACCTCCGGTAGTTCGGCCCGGATGGCTTCAGTGGCGGCAATACCGTCCATCACCGGCATTACGAGGTCCATCAAGACCACGTCCGGCTTCAGCTCTCGGGACATCTCCAGGGCCTGGGCGCCGTTTTCGGCTTCCCCGATCACCGCCAGTTCCGGGTCGAGCTCCAGGAACATTCGCAACCCCTGGCGTACCACGCCGTGATCGTCGGTTATAAGGATGCTTACCGGCATACCTACTTCCTACGCCTTTAGACTCAGATTATTACTCCTGCGAAGGTCTAATGCAATGATTGTTCTTTTGCCCGATGTCCTCGCGGCCTTTAAAGACCACACTTGAACTCAGATAACGAACGATACGTTACGAAAGGAGACTGACATGATGAAAGAAAATCGTTCGATTTGCGTAACGGTCGAGGTCAAAGAAGCGATCACGAGCTGGAGGGCCAGAATTACCGCCCCGAGCATCGCGCGGGCGCTGGAACTAGCGGGCGATGGAAAGCCGGGACGGCGGGTGAGCATCGTTTCCCCAATAGACCCGGAAGAGTTATTCGCCGGGAGTGCCCCGGAGACGACCGTGCGAGTCCCCGAGCTCGCGCAAGCGGCTTGAGGCAACCGGTACACTAGCGAAGGAGACATTAGAGATGCGCCAGCCCAAAGAGACCCACCCCGCCCGCACCGGGCGCGTAAACCGGCGCGCTGCCGATCCCGACGTT
>JBARZO010000275.1:0-3010 GCA_049650165.1 Rubrobacteraceae bacterium | reverse complement strand
GTTATTCCGCTCCTTCTGAAATCTTCTTCGAGATCTTCCGGCATTCGGGAGCGGTCGCCCAGCACCATGGCCCTCACGATGGACGATTCTTGGGGTCTCAAGCCGTAGCCCAAGGCAACGTCCGTACGGCGGTGTACTTGCCCGATCCAACCGAGGTTCTCATCCACGCGCGACAGTCCATCGGCGTACATAATGGCTGAGATGCCTTTTGTGGAGAGATAGCGCCCGTAATCGAACCCGTCTTCGCCGACTTCGGGGCTGGAGATCTCCCCATCCACCCGTACCCGGTCCCCCACACCGACACCCATGTCTCCAGAAAACACCTGGAGTCCTCCACCGCGTAGAATCTCCCGCTCGTCATACCAAAGGTGCTCAATGCGTACGTCGGTCCGGTAGCCGTAACCTCCCGGTACAGGTGGCGAAGTCACCTCTCCCACTACAGTCACCTCGCCAAGTTCTAACGCCGCAAGCTCGGCCAGCGGGTCCGGGGTGGCCGCGTGCAAATAGGCTATGCCGACCCCACCGGAGACGAACAATGGTGCCAATATAGCCATCAACCGCCAATCCTTTGGAACGAGTTCGCGCCAAATCGATGCTCCCACCGACACAACAACACTAGCCACTACGAGCGCCAGGGCCAGAGGCGGAACAACCATGCCCGCGACGATACCGACCGCAAGAAAGATAGCCCATAAATCCAGACGGATTGGCAAGTTTAAGTCTAGATTAAGAGCTCCTGTCTCACGGGTCTCAAATTTCTGCAAAGGGTTTGATCTCTTCGATCGTCTTCGGGCCGATTCCGGAGACTTCTTCTAACTCATCCACCGTACGAAACAACCCGTTGGCCTGACGGTGGTCCACAATTTCTTGTGCCGTAGAAGGTCCTACCTCGGGTAACTCATCCAGTTCCTCGACATCGGCGGTGTTGATGTTGATAAGCAAAGGCTGGTTCGCTTCGGCAGCCACTTCTTCCAGCGAGGCGCTGTAGACGACTTTGGGGGCGTTTTCGGAACCCCGGGCCGCATAGAATGCCCCACCCATCAACACGAGCACGACTAGAAAAGAGATGACTATTTGTGGCTTATAGCGCCCCAGAAACCCTAGCGACGATCCCTGGTCGCCACTCTTGCCACCGCTTCGTGTAGTGTCAAAGCCTCTTTCCACCCTGCCCCTCTAAGAACTTCAAGGAGTGGAGCCGGCGGGGCTCGAACCCGCGACCTCCACGCTGCCAGCGTGGCGCTCTCCCAATTGAGCTACGGCCCCTTGAAGAAATCAGAGTATATTTACCATACTCGAAAGTGTCAATCACCGGAGCGCAAAGTTTCTCTTTATCTGCGCCACCAGCTATCTGTACTGTCGGCTAACCTTCCCAGCGCTCTTGAGGTGCGCTGCGCCATAGGGACTCAAGTCGATAGTAGTCTCGGGCCTCGTCCGTGAATATATGGACGACGACGTCTATGAAGTCCAGGCTGATCCAGGCTGATCCCTCATCCAGACGCCGGGAGCGGGGCCGGTGTCCGGCCTCGTTCATCTTCTCGATCACTTCCTGCGCGACGCGCCGGGTCTGACGGTCGGTTTCGGCGCTGGCGACCACGAAATAGTCCGTATATGAAACTGCTTCTCGGAGGTCTATCAGCGTTACGTCCTTTGCGAACATCTCGCTGGCCGCCTGAGCCGCAGTAGTTGCCATTTCGTACGTGATCTCCGCGCCTTCGCTATCCCAGGCCTCGCGCTGAACAGCCGATTCGTCGCCTCTCACGCGTTCTCCTTCTCCTTCAAGCCTGCACCTTTCTCTCTTTTTCCGTCGCCAAGATACAACCCCTTTTCCTCTATGGTTTCGTGTACCTCATCCGGCACCAAGTACCGGATGGATTTTCCTTGCAACATCCTGCGTCGTATGTTGGTCGCCGATATATCTACCCGGGAACACTCGACCGGAAATATTCGGTCGAAGTTCTGCAGACCGTCCTCTAGATGATCCAACCGGGACAGGTCGTAACCGGGCCGTGTGGCCGCGACCATGACGACTTCTTCGAGCAATCGGTCCGCCCCCTTCCAGGTAAGCAGGTTGGAAACTTCGTCCGCGCCGGTTATAAAAAACCATTCATCCAGCGGCGAGCGCTCTTTGAGTATTTGTACGGTCTCTACGCTGTGCATCACCCGTCCCGAGTCTATCTCCACGCGGTCCACCGAGAATCGCTTGTTTCCGGCGACTGCCGCCTCAACCATCGCAAGTCGATCCTCCGCACTGGCCCGGACGCTGGAAGCCTCTTTGTGCGGCGGAATGCCGCCCGGTACAAAGATCACACGGTCGAGGCCGAGCTCATCCATGACTTGCTCGCCGATGATCAGATGCCCCACGTGGACGGGGTCAAAGGTTCCACCGAATATTCCTATCCTCAAACTACCCTCACTGAAAATCGAACATCACTTCGCCGATCCTAACTTCATCGCCCGTCTCCGCCCCCGCCCGGCGCAAGGCCGCCACGATGCCTTTTTTCTCCAACTCCCGCTGAAACCGCTCGACGCCTTCAGGATTTTCCCAATCCGTCTTGAGCGCGGTACGCTCTATCTCCTCGCCGGAAATCCGATAGACGCCGGTTCCTTCGTTTTCGACCCGCATCCCGCGCCAGGTGGGACGGAAGATGCGGTGAGCCTCCTCCGAGCCGTTCGCCTCAGCTACCGGCTCCCCAAGTTCCCGGACCTTCTCTTCCAATACATCGCGAAACGCTTCCAGGCCTTCGCCGGTTTCAGCGGATACTTGACTGGCTTCCGGAAACTCCTGATTTAGATACTCTCTCAGTTCCTCATCGAGTAGGTCGATCTTGTTAAGCGCCACTACGGTCGGCGTTTGCGAAAGCCCGGCGGCGTACAACTCGGCCCTCAGAACACCTTCCGCGCCTTCGGGATCTTCACTGGCGTCCAGCACGAGCGCGAGAACTCTAGCCCGGGCGACGTGCCGCAAAAACTGGTTCCCTAGCCCACGCCCCTCACTCGCCCCCTCTATGAG
>JBARZO010000274.1:0-6546 GCA_049650165.1 Rubrobacteraceae bacterium | reverse complement strand
GCGCCGGGTCTACCTCCGCCTCGCCGGTGTCGGGGTTTATGTAGGCGTCTGTTCTAGGATATCCGGAATCTACCGGGGTGCTTGCTTCGTCTTCCCAATCTTCCCGGACGAGATCCGCCTCGGACTGAGCCTCCTCGGCGGCCTCCGGCTCGGTGACGAGTTGGCCTTCGTGCCGGCGGTCTTCGACGCTGGATTGCAGCGGCGCGGCCGTTTCCGGTTCCACTTCGTCCCCGGCATGATCCCCGGGTTCTTCATCAGAGCGGTCGGCGTGGAAGGTGGCGAAGTCCGTCTCCGGGTCGAGTGATAGAGCCGAGATCGGGACCTCGAAACGCTGATCCTCCCGCTCTACCATGACGTGCGTAACCTCCCCACTCTCCTCGTCCGTCAAAACCTCCGAAATGCGTCCAACTTCTCCACCATCCGGCGTACGTGCTTCGAGCCCCACCAGGCCGCGTTCTTCCATCACATAACCTCCTCTAGTCTTTACGAAACCTGCTCTTACCAACTCTGATCCTACCGCAAAGCAATCGCCTTGATATAACCCCGCCCGGTAATAAAATATGAGCGTGACAGACTTAGATTTGATGCTGTCGCGACTCTTTCCCGTATGAGAAAGGGTTTTGGGCGTTTTATATTTCAGGAGGTTTGGCGGATGATATGTGAGAACTGTGGGGTGCGACCGGCGAGCGTTCAGGTTTTCGGCCAGCAGGGCGACCAGAGAAAGGCGTCGTACCTTTGCAACCAGTGCGCCCGGCAGTTAGGCATGTTCGGGGGCGGCTCCAGCGGTAGCTCTGGAAACCCCGACCCGTTTGGGATGTTACAGAATTTGATCCAGCAACAGAACCAAGGACCTAGTATGTTTGATTCTCTTTCAAGTGATGCACAGCAGGCGGTAATGCGCGCCCGTGAGACCTCGGCCGGTACGACCCCGGCCAACGCCATCGGCACGGACCACCTGCTGGCCGGCATAGTTACCGGCGACAACATAGCGACGGAAGCCCTCAAGAAGGCCGGCGCGAACGTGGACGGAATGCGGACGAAGTTCCAAGAATATCGCGGCGATCCTGGCGAGGAGGTCTACACCTTTACGCCGAGTGCAAAGCGGGCGCTGCAGCTCTCGTTTACCGCGGCGCGCCAGATGGGCGCCCAGCAGGTCGGCCCGGAGCATTTGCTTCTCGGCCTGCTCGGCGAGGGTGACGGCAACGCTTACCGGATACTTTCTCAGCACGGGGCGAGCGACGCGGAGTCGTTGCGGCGTGAGATTCTGCGCCTCATGCAGCAGCGTGGCGGAACCCAACCGCAGACCGGACCCGGTATGCCCGGCGCGGCGGTCGGGGCTCCCGGCGCTCCCGGCGCTCCCGGTGAGCCGCCGAGCGACAGCGATACGCCGGTTCTCGACCAGATCAGCCGCGACCTGACCGAGATGGCCCGGAACGGTGAGCTGGATCCGGTCATCGGCCGGGCCGAGGAGATCGCCCGCGTCGTCCGTATCCTGAGTCGTCGGACTAAGAACAACCCGGTCCTGATTGGGGAGGCCGGCGTCGGCAAGACTGCCGTGGCCGAAGGACTGGCCCAGCGCATCGTCTCAGATGATATTCCCGAGTCGCTCAAGGGCAAGCGCGTAGTAGCGCTGGACGTGGGCGGACTCGTTGCCGGTACCCGGTTCCGGGGCGACTTCGAGGAGCGGATGCAGCAGATGATCAAGGAGCTGCAGAACGAGGAGAAGAACATCGTCCTGTTCATCGACGAGCTACATCAGATCGTCGGTGCCGGCGGGGCCGAGGGCGCGGTAAACGCCTCGAACATGCTCAAGCCGGCGCTCGCCCGCGGCGAGCTGCAGGTCGTCGGCGCGACCACGCTCGACGAGTACCGCAAGAACGTTGAGAAAGACCCGGCACTGGAGCGCCGTTTCCAGCCGGTGTTGGTGGACGAGCCGACGGTGGACGAGACCGTCCAGATCCTCTACGGCCTGCGCGACCGCTACGAAGCGCACCACCGGGTGCGAGTCTCGGACGAGGCCATCGAAGCCGCCGCCAACCTCGGCGACCGCTACATAAACGATCGCTTCCTGCCGGACAAGGCGATAGACCTTCTCGACGAGGCCGCCGCTGAGGTGCGTCTGCGTTCCACGGTGCCGCCGGTTGACGTAAAGCGGATCGAAGAAGAAATAGCCAACCTGGAACGTGAGAAAGATGAGGCTGTCCGGTCCGAAGACTACGAGGCAGCCGCCGGACACAAGCAGCGCATCGAGCAATTGAAGATCGAACTGGATGAGCACCAGGAGGACTGGCCCGCCCGCGAGAACAACGCCGCAGAGGTTAGCCGAGAGGACATCGCCCGCATCCTGGAGGAGTGGACCGGCGTACCGGCGACCAACATCGTCCAGGAAGAGGCCGAGCGTCTCTTGAACCTGGAGGCCGTGCTGCACGAGCGGGTCATCGGACAAGAGCAGGCCGTGACCGCCGTCTCCGAGGCCATCCGGCGCGCGCGGGCCGGCATAAAGGACCCGAAGCGTCCGGTCGGGAGCTTTATCTTTCTCGGGCCTACGGGCGTCGGGAAGACGGAGTTGGCGCGGACTCTGGCGCGGTACCTCTTCGGCGAAGAGGACGCCATGATCCGGATAGACATGTCCGAGTACCAGGAGCGGCACACCGTCAGCCGTCTGGTCGGCGCGCCTCCAGGCTACGTCGGCTACGACGAGGCCGGACAGCTCACCGAGCGGGTGCGACGCCGTCCGTACAGCGTGGTGCTCTTTGATGAGATCGAGAAGGCCCACCCGGACGTGTTCAACACACTTCTGCAGGTGCTAGACGACGGACGTCTCACCGACGCCCAGGGGCGAACGGTAAGCTTCGAGAACACGGTCATCATCATGACCTCCAACGTCGGTAGCCAGCACCTGGTCAGCGAGAAGCAGTTCGGCTTCACCTCGAAGGAGGGCACGGACTTCGGTGAGACGGAGCGGCGGGCTCGTAGTGCGCTGGAGAAGGCTTTCAGGCCCGAGTTCCTGAATCGGATAGATGAGATCATCGTCTTCCACCCACTCAGCAAGGAGGACGTGCTCCAGATCGTGGACATCATGCTCTCCCAGCTCAATAAGCACCTCGAAAGCCAGCAGGTGCAGGTCGAAGTCACCGACGCGGCCAAAGGGTTCCTCGCGGAGGAGGGCTACGACCCCAAGTACGGTGCCCGACCTCTAGCGCGCGCCATCCGGCGCCATGTCGAGAACCCGCTCTCCAGCCGCATCATCGGCGGCGAGTTCGACCCCGGCGACACGGTGAAGGTCGACCTCTCCGGTGATGAGCTCACCTTCGAGACAAAGGTGCCGGCAGCTTAAAGGGTTAACCCACTACTCCTGCGTAAGGGCTCCCCAAAATGGGGAGCCCTTTATTCTGTGTCAGCGACACGCCCCGCATTGCCTTCCAGGGAGTCTGTGCATGCGCGGAGCATCTCCGCAAGCAGTATGCGGCTATCCTCGTCTAGGTACGCCAGCATCCGCTCTTCGATATCCTCGACCACCCTGTGAGTCCTGGAGACCAATTCCTCTCCTGGCTCCGTCAGATAAGCTTGCAACACTCGGCCATGCTCCGGGTGGGGGTGGCGCTCGATCAGGCCTGCCGCTTCCAGGTTCGCCAAAACCCCGTTCATCGTCTGAGGCGTAACGAAACTACGCCGGGCAAGCTCCGCCCCCGATAGTCCCGGTGCCCCCTCCAAAGCGCTCAATGCCGCGTACTGCGGTGTGGTCAACCCCATACTCCGCAGAGCCTCGTCCATCCTGCCTCGTAGCGCGTGCTGCACTCGCTTTAGTTGATAACCGACCCGAGTTTCTACCAACTCTCTCAAAATTGCTCCTTGAAAATTATCAGTACCCTTATATTATTATCAGGACATTGATAAGTCTATCAGAGGAGACCTTGTTGGATCGTTTCGAGATAAAGCCGGTGGAATCATATTCATTCGCACAGAGCGTCAGGTTTCTCGAAGGTTTCGCCCCGGCGGCTTACGAGGGGAGTGAGAAGAATACGCTCCGTCTAGCCTTCGTTGCCGATGGCGGCGAAAGCGTCGCCGGTGTTCAGGTGTTTTCCGAGGGAGACGTGGTCATGGGTGAAGTGTATGGCGAGGCCGATCTCGAACTGGTGAGGAAACAAGTTGCGCGCATTCTCTCGCTGGATCTGGACGGGAGCGGGTTTGAGGAGGTTGGTGAGCGCGACCCGGTGGTTCGTGGCTTGCAGGAGCGGTATCCGGGGCTCCGGCCGGTGCTTTTCTACTCGCCTTACGAGGCGGCGGCGTGGGCGATCATCGGCAACCGCATCCGCATCGTGCAGGCGGCGAAGATAAAGCGCCGCATGGCGAAAGAGTTGGGTTCCGCGGTCGAGATAGACGGTGAACCCGAGCATGCCTTCCCTAAGCCTTCACGCCTCGCGCAGCTCGAAGAGTTTCCCGGCCTCTTTGGACGCAAAGTAGAGTGGTTGCGGCGTTTGGGCGAAGAGGCCGCCGAAGGCAGGTTGGACGCCGATCACCTGCGCTCGACGCCCGCCGGCGAAGCGATTCGCGAGCTGAAGAAGTTACCCGGCATCGGGGGCTTTTCGGCGGAGTTGATCCTGCTGCGGGGCGCGGGCGAGCCGGACTACTTGCCGACCAACGAGCCGAGGTTGGGTCGAACTGTCGCTATGGCCTATGGCCTCGACGAGCCGCCGACCGTTGCGGAGCTGCAAGAGATAGCGGAGCGCTGGCGACCGTATCGCACTTGGGTAAGCCTCTACCTGCGTACAATGCTGGAGGACGAGACCGGTGAGATCTCCGGTAGTGGCGGGGCGACTACTTGAGAGTGCCAGCCTCCATTCGCGGAACGTAGAGCTTGTGTACGTAGTCGCGGACCATGCGCTGGGTGCTGAACTCCGGTGCGACAGTGAGAATGGACTCTTTCATCACTTCGACCCAGCCTTCGGGCACGGCTTCGGCGTTGCGCTCGTAGTAGAGAGGAGAGATCTCACCTTCCAGCGCTGAGTAGAGAGATTCGGCGTCCGCCGCATCCTGTTCTTCCTGCGAAGCATACTCTTTCGCCTCGCCGATGGTCCAGCCGTTCTTGCCGTTGTAGGCTTCGGGCCACCAGCCGTCGAGGACGCTGAAGTTGGGCGCGCCGTTTAGGGAGGCTTTCTGGCCGGAAGTCCCGCTGGCTTCTAGCGGGCGGCGCGGGTTGTTATGCCACACGTCTACACCCTGCACGAGGTAGCGTGCCACGTTCATGTCGTAGTCTTCGAGGATAAAGAGGTGCTCGGCGAGATCCTCGGTCTCCGCCGCCTCGTAGAGCGCTTTGATGTATTTCTTGGCCGGCTCGTCGGCGGGATGGGCTTTGCCGGCGAAGACGAATTGCACGGGGCGGTCGGAATTCTTGACGATGCTCCGCAGCCTGTCCGGCTCGCTGAGCAGTAGGGTGGCCCGCTTGTACGTGGCGAAGCGCCGGGCAAAGCCGAGGGTTAGGGCGTCGGGAGATAGTTTCTGGACGTGTCCGCCACTCCGTTCGGCTTGTAGACGAAAGCGCCCGTTCAGGAAACCCACCATCCGCAACTTCGCCGCCACATGCGCCTGCCAGAGTTCTTCGGCCGGGATCTCCTCTACAAAAGACCAGGCTGACGGGTCCTGAACCATCTCTTGCCAGGCTCGACCGCCGGAGTGTTTACCGAAAAGGTCGAACAGCTCCGGGGCCAGCCAGCTCCAGGTGTGGATGCCGTTAGTTACGTGGGTGATGGGCCGGTGGCTGGCGCCGTTCGGCTTTGACCGGTCCCACATCTCCCGGCTGACCTCACCATGCAACTCGGAGACTGCATTGCTAACCGCCGAGGAGTTCATGGCGAGCACGGTCATGTTGAAGGTCGGGCCCCACTCCTCTTGCTTATGACCCAGCGACCACAGTTCGTCTTTGCTGGTGTCCAGTGCTTCGGGCCAGCCACCCATAAATTCCTCGAACAGGTCCGGCGGAAAGGCGTCGTGGCCGGCGGGGACCGGGGTGTGGGTGGTGAAGACCGTGCTACGGGATATTTCCTGGCGGGCGTCTTCCAGTGGGGTTCCGGACGCTACCAACTCGCGCAGACGTTCCAGGACGGAGAAGGCAGCATGGCCCTCGTTCATATGGTAGACGGCGGGTCGAATACCGGCGGCGCGCAAGGCCCGGACTCCTCCGACGCCCAGGATCAGCTCCTGTAGCAGCCGGGTCTGCTGACCCCCGCCGTAGAGCCGGGCGGTGAGTTCACGGTCTTCGTCGCTGTTCTCGGGTACGTCGGCGTCCAGGAGCAGTATGGAAGATCTACCAACCTCTACCCTCCAGACCTTGAGGTAGAGTTCGCGGCCCGGCAATGCTACGGAGACGAGGATTTTGTTTCCATCGGCATCGAGGGCCGGGCGTATCGGCCTCGATGCCGGATCGAACGGCTCGTAGACTTCCTCCTGGCGACCCTCGCCGTTGATGCGTTGGCGGAAATATCCCTGGGCGTAGAGAAGCCCGACTCCCACGAGCGGCAAGCCGAGGTCCGAGGCGCTCTTTACGTG
>JBARZO010000273.1:0-2624 GCA_049650165.1 Rubrobacteraceae bacterium | reverse complement strand
ATTCCAACACGGCCCCTACAGCGTGAGTGCAGCTATAGCACATCCTCAAAACCGGAAACTATATATGGATTGGGTGTCTGTAGCTGCTGTTTTTAGGGTTGAGCGTAATAAGACGCGAGGGGTGACGAAAGGTCTCGTCCATATACCTTCGTTGGTCAAAGTTTACAGTCCGGATCAGAAACGACAGAGTAAATTAGCCTAGCACCTTGTCTGTTCGCGTAGCCGTTGTCATCCCCAACTGGAACGGGCACAGATTGCTTGAGACTTGTCTTACTGCTCTACAAGCTCAGTGCTTTGAAGATTTCGAAGTGGTGCTAGTAGACAACGGCTCGACCGACAATTCTGTAGATTTCGTCGCTGAGAACTTCCCGGAGGTACGAGTCGTCCCTTTACAAGATAACCGGGGCTTCGCCGCTGCGGTGAACCAGGGTATAAAAGCGTCCGACTCGGAGTATGTGGTTCTCCTGAACAACGACACAGAAATGCATCCAGATTGGCTCGGCACGCTAGTGCATGCTGCAAAATCTCATCCTGATACAGGTTTCTTTACGAGCAAATTAGTTGACTTCTACGACCGGCGTTTTCTAGACGGCGCGGGAGACGCGCTTCGCCTTAGTGGTTTGCCGTATAGAGTCGGCCATGGTGAGAGAGATCGCGGACAGTTCGATTCACCAAAGTTCGTGTTCGGGGCGTGCGCTGCCGCGGCGCTCTACCGGCGGACCATGCTAGAAAAGATCGGTCTCTTCGATGAAGATTTCGTCTCATATTGCGAGGATGGAGACTTGAGCTTTCGCGCCCAACTCGCCGGATATCCCTGTCGCTACGTTCCAGAGTCGGTCGTCTACCATATGGGGAGTGCCTCGACCGGTGGCAAACGGAGTGCTACCGCTACCCGGCTTGGTACACGAAACAGCCTGAGCCTCTTAGTTAAGAATCTACCGCTGTCCCTCGTGCCTCATATTCTGCCATTCTTTGTCTTCGCCCAGCTAACAAGGATGTTGACCGCTGCCGCCACAGGCACCCTGAGATCACATCTGCAAGGTTTGTCGGAGGCTTTGCGTCGTCTGCCACTCATGCTCGAAAAACGGCGAAGAATTCAGGTGAGCAAAAAACTCTCCGACAAAGAGGTGCGTCTGCTTCTCAGAGAGTCTTCCATAATAGCAGCGGCGAGCGTCGCACGTCGCATTCGTGACCGGGCTGGACTGTGAAGTTCTCCGCCGTCATCGTCACCTACGACTCCTGGGCCTACGCGGTACGATGTATCGAATCTTTGTATAGAACTGGTTACACGGACTTCGAGGTTGTGGTGATTGACAACGGTCGGGAAGAACCGCCAGAGCTTTCGAAATCGGTACGGGTGATCCGGAACGCCGAGAACGTCGGGTTCGCCCGGGCCTGCAACCAGGGTATCTCCGCCTCTCACGGGGACTGCGTAATTCTTATAAATCCTGACACCCTTGTCGAGCCAAATTTCTTTACCGTCCTTGAGAAATTCTTTAGGGAAAACCTGAGAGCCGGAATCGCAGGGCCGAGAGTAGTAGACAGTTTCGGTAACCTGCAACTCTCGGCCCGCCGAGAAGTGAGCTTTTTGTCTGGGCTTCTAGGTAGGACGTCTTTTCTAACCCGGATCTTTCTAAATAGTGTCGCGGTAAAGAGTATGTTCCCAGCAATGTCCGAACTCTCTGGTCCAACCAAAGTCGACTGGGTATCAGGAGCATGTATGGCCGTGCGACGCACTGCCTTAGATAGAATCGGTGGTTTGGATGAGCGATTCTTTATGTACTTTGAGGACGCCGATCTCTGCCGCCGCTCCCGCGAAGCGGGCCAGCCCGTCTACTACCTGCCGCGAATGGAAGTATTGCATCTAACCGGTGCGAGCAGCCGTAGCAGGGTGAGCGCCACTTGGCGGCTACACAAGAGCGCCTTTCTCTACCACCGTAAGCATGGTCCCCACGGTCCACTTAACCTCTACAGCGGACTAGTTCTGTTAGGACTCGCTGCACGGGCTACCGTTAAGCTCGCAATCTCGGCGGTTGAAAGAATAGGCTGAAATTCAGCGGGCGCTGGCGTCCCAGAAGTCCAGCACATTGCCAAGAGGTATGGGTCCTGCTGTTTCAGCATCCCGAGAGCATTTACGAATCTTTATCGCTACAGAAACGGTTGATTAGATTCTAACCCTGCTTACCCATATTGAATAGATCTCCGGAGCATGGAGGGTAGCGCGAGCGCAGATAGGAACCTCTTCTCCAAACAAAAATCAGGCCTATAGTTCGTATTGAGGCAGTCGCTCTTCCGGCATCTCCGAGACCAGTGGCGCGCTCCGATCTTTGTCCGAAAGAACCGGCTCTTTTATGGGCCACTCAATACCTATCTCCGGGTCTTTCCAGAGTATGCTGCCTTCGGCTTCTCCATTGTACTTGTCCGTGCATTTGTAGGCGAAGAGCGCCGAGTCTCCCGTGACGAGAAAGCCATGGGCAAATCCCTCTGGGACGTAGAGCTGGCACTTATTCTCGGCTGAGAGCGTTGTTCCGGTCCACTTTCCGAAAGTTGGGGAGCCGACCCGGATGTCGACCGCCACGTCGAAGACCTCGCCCTGCAACACGTAGACGAGCTTGCCCTGCTGA
>JBARZO010000272.1:0-2781 GCA_049650165.1 Rubrobacteraceae bacterium | reverse complement strand
CTCCTGTAAATCGGTGCTCCCGACCGGCACTTTCGCCGCTCTGCAAGCGGGTTTCCGGCCCATCATAATCCACGTTTTCGGAGGGGTTTCGGAGGGCGGATCGGAGGGGTTCGAGGACCTTTTTTCGCGGAGGGGTTTCGGAGGAGTTTCGGAGGGGTTTCGGAGGGGCATCCTGTAGCCCGTCATGAGAGCCTCAGAGCTTCGTCGGTCAGGTAGGAGACGACCTCCTCGACGGAGGCGGCCACGACCGGGAGATCGGAGTCGTCGCCAGCCCGGAGGGCGTTGTCTGCGTCCCGCTGAGTGTCGCAGGCGAAGACGATCTTGGACTGCTCTTTGGCGTCCAGATAGTCCGCCCGGGCGTTGTGGTCGAGCACCTTTTTCGCGATGATCTCGGCCGGCTTCTTTGAGCGTTCGGTCTGTCGTTCGAGGATAAAGAGGTTGCCGCAGAAAAGGATCTCGGCGTCGGGCTGGTGGTAGCGGGGCCGGGGTTCCCAGGAGACCGAGTAGCGTTCGTAGGCCCGCGCCTCGTTGCGCCACTCCCACACCGGGTCGGGGCCGTGGCAGGTGCCTTTGAGGATCGTGTCGAGCTCGCCGGCGAGCTGGAAGTAGACGTCGTTGGTGTCGAGCAGGTGCTGCACCCTCTTGGGCCAGCCGGGGTAGTTGTCGTCGGGACGCCCCATGTACTTGACCTCCCTCCTGAAGGCCGCCTTTGAGAGCATCCAGATCGAGGTGCGCCCTCGGGGCGTGGTGTGGCCGCGACGGCCGAGGACGCGAACAGATTTGAGCTTCCTGAGTCGCCTCTCGGCGCTCGCCGGCGACGGCTCCATTGGCAGAACGTGTTCGTCACCGCGCCTGCCGCCCTTTTTCAAAGGGTCAGCCTTGGCCGGGTTGACGGCCGGGAAGTAGACCGTGCCGGTTTCCGGAGAGTACCTTGCGGCGATCTGCTCGGTGGTTCCAACTTCCGCCACGCCCAGGTCTCCGGAGACACCTTCGTCGCGGGGCATTGGGGTGAATGAATCATCCCTGTTCGTTCCGTGGGTACCTGTCACGGTCCTCCTTTATCGATGTTACTTCTCGCCCAACAGGTGTGCGCGCTCCGCCAGGCGCCGGCCGCGAAGGTGTAGCAAGATCACCACGCCCGCGAACGCCCCGAAGGCCAGGGAGGCCGGGATGCCGCCGAGACTTGCGATGAGATCCGGTGGGTCTGGTAGCCATCCGAATGGACCCGGCAACCAGCCGATGCAAGCACCCAGGAAGTACCAGAGCGAGACCGCCGATGCGATACCCAAGATACCGGCCCATTCCAGCTCCCGGCCTTCGATAAGCGTCCGGGAAGGTACGGGCCAGTCCTCGGGCCCGGCGCCGCGGCGATAGGCCTTTGGTTTGGCAACAGTGGCCTTCGCACCCGGACGCCCTTCGGCCACGGCATGCCAGCGGTCGAAAGCGTCTAAGCCATCTAAGTTGTCCACAGCGGTCTCCCCGTCAGGCCTCTCTTCCTCGTCAGATTCCTCGTCAGATGATCCGCCCGCCTCCTCTTTGTCCTCGTCTTCCTCGTCCGTCTTGCCGGCACCGGTCCAGTTGCCCGACCAATCTCCGCCTTTTTCGACACTGTCATCTCGCATGTCCGAGTCCGCCGGACGTTCTGCGGGCGGCCGTTCGTTGGAGGATCCGCTGTTACCTGATCCTTCATCAGACGCTGCCTCGGGTGCGATTTCATCTTCGCCCTCCTCCCCGTCTTCGGCGTGGCCTATGCCGCGCCACTCTTCCGGGGCTGCGGAACGGGAGTACAGGGTGCTGAGTATTCCGTAGTAGCCTGCCTCGGGCGCGGCGAGGATCCACTCGTCCAGGTCCTTGGAAGATGCTCCGCCAATAGTTGGTGCCATAGTAGGGACCGTGGCGATGCGGGGTATTCCCTTCTGGCGGGATATGAGCCACTCGCACGCCTTCGGTGCGTGCTTCTCGACGTCGGCTATCGCCTCGGGCTTTACGTCGGCGTCCGGCACGTAGATAAGTCCGCGGCCGCCGAAGTCTACTCCAGCGAGCTCCGGGAGCGGCGCGTGTCCGCCGGCGGCCGTGTAGCGTTTTACGCCCTGTATAGAGCCTACGGGCATGCCCTCCTGGGCGGCGACGATGGCGCCCATCGGACCCTCACAGATCGCTAACACGTCTGCCGGGCCGAAGCCGGGAAACATGTAGAGGTGGTTTCCGCCGTTGCGGAGTGAGGTGTATTTGCCAGCCCACTTCGGGACCTCTCCTACAGCCCGGCCCTCGATGGTGAGTACCCGTCCTTCGTGATCGAGGTAAGGGATCAGTAAGAAATCTCCCCAGAGCGTAAAGCCGAGACGTCCGCCGTGGCGAACGTCCTCCCTAAAACCTGGCACGTCCAGGAGCAGCTCGCGCCCGAACTCCCGTTCGAGGCGCTCGACAACGTGTGCCGCCCTTTCTGCGGAGATCGAACCGAAGCGTCCGGCATGTGCGGTGGCGAGAGCCACGCCCCTGGAAGATAGGAAGCATTCGTCCCGTTCTTCCATTGGACACAGCTCCAGCAGCCTCCCCAGAACGCGATCCGTGTTCCGTAGGGCTTCTGAGGACCGTTCGGGAGATAAAACCGGCAGGGAATCGGTCGCCTGATCCGGAGATGTGATGGGCCGACCGCCGCGATGGCCGCTGGCTGATTCTTTGTCCTTGTTTGCCGGCACTACCGCAACGTCACTCGGACCGTCGTTTGGCGAAGCCGGAGCCGGGAGTCCCAGAAGGTCGTAACAGAGGGCGGCGACCCGC
>JBARZO010000271.1:0-3002 GCA_049650165.1 Rubrobacteraceae bacterium | reverse complement strand
ATGGTCAGGCCTTCAAACCAGCCGGCCCACCGGTCATCAAGGTGGCCCTGGATGCGGATTTCGTAGAGTCCAGGCTCGTGAAGATTCTCAGTTGGCGCGTCTGTTTTACTCATTCTGAGCCTCGTGTATTTTCCTCATATAGATGAACCTCCGCGTCGTTGCATTTGTTCTTTTCATCGACTAGAGGATATGAATTGATGTGGGGAGATGTCATCCTCGTGTGTGGGGATTTATGTGGGGATATGTGAGGTGAGGATGCCAGGAAGACAATACCCTGCCATGTATGCAATGAATTGCTGGTTTACCTGGCAGGGCCAGATGGATGCTTGTTTGGACAACGCTTTTGCTTGGCTAGATCAAATCCAACTCTGTTGCCCGTTTGACGGCTGCCCGGCGATTATTGACGTTGAGCTTACTGTAGATGCTCTTGGTATGTGTCCGGACAGTGCTCAAGGCGATCACGAATTCACGGGCGATCTCCGGCCCAGAAAGCTCGGTTTTGAGCAATCGGAGAACTTCAAGCTCACGCTGGCTCAGCGGCTCGGTAAGTGGCTGAGGAGACTGAGCGGCGGAGGAACGCGATTTGCCTTTGCTCCTCTGCTCTCCAGCTTCAAATACGGCCAGCAACTTGGCTATATAGTCCGGCATAATCCCGTGGGCGGCTGCTCCGAGAAGCAGTTTCGCCATCGGGGTACCTTCGTCCACGAAGATGCGCACGTAGCCCTCTGGCTCGGCCAGCTTCAGGGCGCGTTCTAGAGGCACGAGAGCCGTAGGGCTGTCGCCTTGCATCTCGTGAGCTAGTGCCTGCAGCATCAGGATCTCGATCACATTCCCGATCCTCCCACCTTCTTCCGCTGCTCGGAGGAGGCGCTCCAACAGCCCCATTGCCTCGTGGATGTGGCGATCTGCCCGTTCGCTCCTATACCGGGCGATGAGCACCCTCGCCAGGGTGGTGTGCTCGAACTCGCTCAGATAGCTTAGGTCGTCATTGGCGGACAGGCTCTTCTCACGCGCCCAATCTAGCGCTTCGGTCAACCTATCCTGCGCAACCCACACCCGCGTCTTCAACGCCGCCACGGGACGTACATCTGGGACAGGGCTTTTATGGTACAGTCGCTCCGCTTCGTCGAGCAGGTCGAGAGCTGCGTTCGGGTCTCCCCAGGCTTTCTTTATTCGAGCCTGGGCAATACACAGACGATAGCGCCAATCAGGCAACGAAGCCTGCCCGCCCAGCTCCGTACTTCTTTGTAGATGTTCTCTGGCGGCTTCCAGATCGCCTCGCTCAACATGTAGCTCGCCCAAACCCAAATGCAGGTACGCTGTTATCCACGGCACAGGCTCGTTCCGCTCCATCGCGAACTCCAATGACTGCTCATATGTACTCATGGCCTCGTGGAGACGACCTTGCGCGACCTTCATTTCGGCCAGTATAGGTATGCCAGCGATCTCAAAAAGGATGCCGCCGCCCCTCTGTAAGGCCGCCAGGCTATCGGCAAAGGTCCGGTGGGCGGTCTCCAGATCTCCACTCGCCCAGTATGCGAGCCCCAGGAGCCCAGCCGCAGTTCCGCGCTCGTAATGGTCGCTCTCCGGCAAGAGATCTAGCGCCCGCCGCGTGTATCTCACGGTGCCGGGCACATCGCCGAGGGCTTGGGCATGATAGGCCCGGGCGTTGGCTATAGATCCTCTTAGAGATCGAAACTGCTCTTCGTCCACCACTATCATCCCGGCCGATGGGACTTCCGGTCGCTCATTTGTCTGCGCTGCCGCGTTGAGCCACCGTTCGGCGTCCCGCAGACGGGCCTCGGCGGCCTCCAAATCACCACCATCCAGCAATGCTAACGCATACCCAACGCTGAGCACGGGCCTGGCGCGAACCAGCTCATCTGGCAGCGCCTTCATCCAGCCGAGCATCGTGGCTTCCCGTCTACTCTTGCGCATTGCCGGCCAGGCCCTCTCGACCAGGCCCGCCGCGCGCTCGAAATCTTCGGCGGCAAGGGCGTGGCGGATCGCATCGGCGCGTAGACCGTTCTGCTCGTACCACTCGCTCGCCCGCAGATGCAGGCTGGGTACCAGGTCAGGATGGGCCTCCATCAAGCGCGCCCGGAGAACCTCTGCAAAGAGGTGATGGTAACGATACCACCGGCGCTCGTCATCCAACGGAACGATGAACAGGTTACCTCGCTCAATGGTCTCCAGCGTACCCTTGCCGCCTTCCTGGTCGGTAACGGCGTCGCACAGCGAGCCACTCAACCGGTCGAGAATGGAGGTTTCTAGGAGGAAGCTGCGGACACGGTCTGGCTGCTGTTGCAAGACCTCCTCGACGAGATAGTCCAACACGAAACGGTGGCTGCCGACGAAAGATCTGATGAAGCCGGTGATGTCTTCTCGCCCCTGCATGGAGAGCGCCGCCATCTGCAGACCGGCGATCCAGCCTTCGGTACGGCTCTCAAGGGTGGCAATCTCTTGCGCCGAGAGGTTCACACCCATTGTCCTGCTTAGAAACTCGGCGGCTTCTTCAGGGGTAAAACGCAAATCGGCGGCACGTAGTTCAGTCAATTGTCCCCTGGCGCGCAGGCGGGCCAGGGGTAACTGTGGGTCCTCCCGAGTGGCGATCACCAGATGCATCTGGGGGGGTAGGTGCTCAACTAGAAAGGCGAGAGCGCTGTCAACCGGTTCGGCGTCAATAACATGGTAGTCATCGAGGACGAGTACGAAGTCATCCTCGATAGTAGTGATCTCGTTGAGCAGGGCCGTCAGGATCGATTCGGTCGGCGGTGGCTGAGGAGACCCGAGCATCGCCAGTACCCCTTCTCCGACATCTGGCGCAACCGTCTGCAGGGCAGCTACCAGATAAGCCAGAAAGCGGGTGAGGTCGCTATCCCCTTTGTCCAGCGAAAGCCAGTCCGTCGGCATTTGGGATCCTGAGACCCATTCGCTAATGAGCGAGGTTTTGCCGAATCCTGCGGGGGCTGAGATGAGGGTCAGTTTGCGCTGCAGTCCCT
>JBARZO010000270.1:0-8313 GCA_049650165.1 Rubrobacteraceae bacterium | reverse complement strand
CGGAAGGGTCGCGCTCGTCACCGGGGGCGGCAAGGGCATCGGCGGCGCCATCGCCAAGGATTTGGCCGCGGCTGGCGCTGAAGTCGCCGTCAACTACACGCGGGGTGCGGATACTGCCGCCGCCATTGTGGAGGAGATCATCACGAAGGACGGGAAAGCGCGAGCGTTTGAGGCCAACGTGGGCTCAGAGGAGGACGTTATCCGTCTCTTCGCCGAGGTTCGCGAGGCCTTCGGGCCCGTGGACACCCTCGTCAACAACGCCGGAGTGTGGCACTATGAGTCGCTGGAGAACCTGACGGTGGACGAGTACCGCCGCCACTACGATGTCAACGTGCTTGGCTACTTGCTCACCAGCCGCGAATTCGCCAGGCAGGAGGAGGCCGATGGGGGCGCGGTTGTGAACCTCACCAGCGTCGGCATTCACCGGCCGGCTCCCACGACGGCGCTCTACACGGGTACAAAATGGGCGATCGTCGGCATGACTCAAGTGCTCGCGATGGAGCTCGCGCCGCGCGGCATCCGCGTAAACGCCATCGCCGCCGGGCTGGTCGACACCGAGGGTACCCGCGCTTCCGGCTTCATGGGGTCACCTGCCTCAGAGGCCTACGTGAAGACCATCCCGCTGGGTCGGGTCGGCCGTCCCGAGGATATCGCCCCCGTCGCAACGTTCCTGGTCTCCGACGACGCCCGATTCATCACCGGCGACACTGTCTCCCCGACCGGCGGCCAGATCTGAGCGCTCAAGAACGCCCAAGGATACTGACTACCATAACAGGAACCCCTACACACAAGCTCACTGGTCCTGTGCCCGGCGGCCGTATTTTACGCCGCCGACACCCTGGTTTTGAACCGATCATCCCACAACCTGGAAGGAAACCAAATGGCTAACCGCACGAATCGCGTCATCACACCTTTTGGCCCCGAGTCCTCTGCCCGGGAGGTACTTGCGGGGATAGACCTCTCGGGCAAACGCATGATCGTCACCGGCTCCTCATCTGGTATAGGGGTCGAGACCGCACGGGCCCTGGCCGGGGCCGGAGCCGAGGTTACGCTAGCCGTGCGCAACATCAATGCTGGCGAACGAGCCGCCTCGGACATCACGCAGACGACCGGCAACCCGAGCCTGCATGTAGCGCCCCTCGATCTAGCTGACCAGCTTTCGGTCGCGGCTTTTGTAAGTTCGTGGGAAGGTCCGCTCGATGTGCTGGTAAACAATGCCGGGGTTATGGATCTGCCCGATCTCGTTCGCACGCCCGAAGGCTGGGAGATGCAGTTCGCGACCAACCATATGGGACATTTCGCCCTCGCCATCGGCCTGTATGATGCGCTGGCGGAGGCTGCCTACCGATCGGGTTCCGCCCGGATCGTGACGGTGAGTTCCAGTGGACACGGGGCTTCCCCGGTGGTCTTTGAGGACATCAACTTCGAGCGGCGAGCCTACGACCCGTCGCTTGCCTACGGCCAGTCCAAGACAGCCAATGCGCTCTTCGCCGTCGGGGTGAGCCGCCGGTGGGGCCCCGAGGGTATCCTCTCTAACTCGCTGATGCCGGGGGGCATTTGGACGAACCTCCAGCGTAACTGGGATCCGACGGTGCTCGACCGCATGAAGGCTATGACGGCCGACAGCGAGGACCGGTCGATAAACAAGACCCCTGAGCAGGGCGCGGCGACCTCGGTGCTTCTGGCAGCCTCGCCGCTGGTTGAAGATGTCGGCGGAAGGTACTTCGAGGACTGCAATGAGGCAGGGATCGTAGACGAGATCGTTAGCGGCGTTCACGGGGTGCGCGACTACGCTCTTGACCCCGCAGCCGCCGACCGGCTATGGAATGTCTCGCGCGACCTGCTCGTCGCTGAGTGACGCGGGGGAAGCCCCGTAGCATCACTCTTGCCAAAGAGTTAAAAGCTGGGTAAAGCAACAGGAGATCGACCCTGGAGAGCGCGAGGTCCTTACCACCGAGGATCAGGAAGAGCTTCGTAGGCTCCACAAGAAAGAACAAGCTTCTCAAGCAAGAGAAAGAAGTTTTACTAAATAAAAGCTCAGGAAGCCTTTGGTTAGTATTCTCCGTTCGGGAAGATGGGAGTCGATGAGCTACTACCAGCTCATCGAGGCGCAGAAGGCAAACTTTCCCATCGCAGTTTGTGTAAGGTACTTGGGGTTTCAAGAAGCGGTTACTAGCAACTGCCTTGTTACTTGCAATTATCTTATGCTACAAGCAGCTCGTGTACTTTGCCCCTGGTGACAGCGACCCCGTCATTGGGCCGCCATAGGTGAGAGATTGCCAGCTAAGAGCGTGATAGACCTCCCGAACTATTTCGGCCGGATACCGGAGGCCCTCGGAGGTGCATTCGGAGAGGTAGTCGAGCCAACTACCGCAGTGCTTACGCTAGGCATCTACACAGTGGTCTTCGTGGCACTGACCGTATCGCGCTCTTCAAGAGCAGAGATACGTTGGGGTTAGCGGCCACGCCTTCAGGGCCGAGGTTACGCTTCCCAGTACGGTTTCGAAGTGGGCGACTCACGACCTGCCGAAAAACCAACGAGGATTGGCTCCAGATTGTTATGGTCTGGCTCAAGCTCAAACGGCTCGGGATGACTTGAAGGCTGTCACCGAGCCGGATGTCATTAGACGATAGACGACAGTGTACTCGACGTCGGGGAAGCGCTTGCGGTAATCCCCCAGGATGTTGGGCAAGATTCCGTAGGTTGCGGGTCCGAAGAAGCCCACCGCCAACTGCCCGACTTGACCACACGAAGCCCTCTTAGCGACTTCCGCTGCCTTCTCGGCCTGCTCTAAGGGCGTAAGACTTGCGAAGCTGACCTCAGGAACAAACTAGCAAAACTAGCGGCGTGTCAATAGTAGTAACGTTAGTAATGTACTGATGGAGGGCTCTTTGTCATAATGACCGGCTCTGATTTACCCGGCTATTTATCAAGCTTTCACGATTCCACGTATTCTAAAGAACTCCAAGAGCTCCAAGAACTTTGGGGATATTGGAGAACTCTCTAAAGTTTTGCCGATACCTCCAATAACTATTTACTTTCCGGCAAGAGATGACACTCTGGTGGCTGTCGTTACGTCGCTGACAACGCTATACGATGGCACTGGAGAGGTGGGCAGTTGAGACGGTCAATCTTCAGGAACTTCGGAGGCTACGAGAGAGCCTTTAACGGAATCTTTGGCAACATCTTCGCTAGCTATCAGAAGCAGATCCGAGGTCATCGGCTCTTTGCGGGTGTTCTGGTTCGGGTAATCCTCAGGCTCTAGGTTCGGGTCCGCTCCGACTATCGCTAGCGTAGGAATGTTCCCAATGCTTTGCGTACGGTATGTACGAATTCCTCCAGTGCTCGACTCAAAGGTGCCTCTTCCGAAGATAGCAAGAGACCAACGTTCAGATTGGGCTCCACGCCACGAATGCTCTTGAGCGTCGTGCCTGACGGGGGAGGGATCATCGATGCTTCAGGTAATATGGCTACACCGAGACCCAAACGTACGGCTTCCTTCAATGCTCCAATGCTGCCGATCTCGACACTACCGATCTCGACATCCACCGGCGCATTTGCTCCTATCCCCGCCAACACCCTCTCGATCTCCTTCCGATAAGTGCATGACCTAGCGGAGAGCATCAGCCTGCGTTCCGCCAGATCGGCCATCTCCACCATATCTTTCTCGTCGAGAGGATCACCCTCCGGCACGAGCAGCGCCATCTTTTCCACAAATAGAGGCTCGAAGCTCAGGCCCTCGTAGGAGTGCAGCGGCGCGCACAAACCAACATCTAGCTCTCCAGAGACTACCTTGCCCGCTATCGTCTCGGTGCCACCAACTTCCACAGTGAGCCTGACCTTGGGACGCTCTTTGCTGTACCGCGCCAAAATCGTCGGCAATCTGAGGCTCGCGGTCGGCTCGATACTCCCCACCCGCAGATGTCCAAACCCACCCGTGGAAAGACTGGTCATCGCTTGCTCCAGCCCCTCTACCCTCCCCAACACGGTCTCGGATTGCTCTGTTAGCATCCTGCCCGCCTCCGTTAGGTGTAGCGCTGCCCGCCCATTGCGCGCAAAAAGCTTCACTCCAAAGTCCCGCTCAAGCTGCTGGACGTGCAACGTTACCGTCGACTGCGCGTAACGCAATTCCTCGGCCGCTCGCACGAAGGAGCCTCGCTTGACCACTTCCTGGAACGTCCTGAGCTGCCGCAATTCCACCACTGCACCTCCCTTATATCATATATACTGAACAATAACTTCATTAAATACATCTTGAATGATACACGGTCGCGCATTAGGTTTGGTGTGTAAACCTGAAAGGACTGTCTCATGAAACACGCTGAGAAGATGTACCGAGTTGGCGACGTGACGGTGACCAAGATCAGCGAGCGAACCGTGGAAGTTGCCACGCCGGAGTTTCTGTACCCCACCTACGAGCCGGGAGAGCTTGAGCGCAACCGGGCGCGGCTCGCCCCGGGGGACCTAGACGAGAGCGGCGAGCACCTTCCGCTGAGCTTCCACTCTTGGCTGGTGCGGACAAAGGATCACACGATTCTGGTGGACACCGCCGCGGGGAACGATAAGGAACGTCCGCAGAACCCCCTTTTCCACCACCTACAGACCCCATATCTGGAGCGGCTTGCCAACGCGGGCGTCAGGCCGGAGGACGTCGATTACGTGCTGCTTACTCACTTGCACGTCGACCATGTCGGCTGGAATACCAGGCTCGTCAAAGGCCAGTGGGTGCCGACGTTCCCGAACGCGCGCTACGTTCTTCCCAGGGTGGATGAGGATTACTATGCGAGCTCCGCGAGCCACAACGAGGCCAACATTCCGAGCCTCGGCGTCTATGAGGACAGCGTCGCGCCGATCATCGAAGCGGGGCTCGCGGAGCGCATAGAGTAAGACGGGGGTGAGTATTTAGACAACTTCATCTTCAGGCCAACCCCGGGCCACAGCATAGGCCACATGTCGATCTTCCTCGTCTCAGGCGGTGAAGAGGCGATGTTCCTCGGCGACCTCATGCACAATCCCCTGCAAGTCTACTGTCCCGACTGGAATACTATCTACTGCGAATTTCAGGATGAGGCTCGTACATCCCGTCGATGGGCGTGGGAGTATGCTTCGGATAACAATACCCTCCTATTCTTGACGCACCCAAGCGAAACCTCGGCAGGTTACGTGACGCGTGAACGCGACGGCTTCTCTTGGCGTTACGCGTAATGACGAAAGGACACACATCCGATATGAGCACAACCAAGACCGTTACCGGGACCGAGCTGTTCTTCGAGCAGCTCTTCATCCCAAGCGACACTCCCGGCATCGAACTTCACCTGCGTAACAAGCGACCCGCAACGATGACCGCGTTCTCAGCCGAGAAGACGATCGTCATGGTCCACGGGGCCAGCTTCTCTTCGGGCAGCCTCTACGACGTTTCACTCGGTGGCTTATCATTCATGGACTATCTTGCCGCCGCTGGCTACGACGTATACGGGCTCGACGTGCGCGGCTACGGCCTCTCTACGCGCCCACCAGAGATGGAGCAACCTGCTGATGAGAACCCGCCGGTTGGCAACACCGGTGTCGCCATCGCGGACCTTGCAACGGCGGTGGACTACGTGCTGGAGCGTCGAGGCATAGAGAAAGTCAATATCTTCGGCATGTCATGGGGCGGGACGGTGGTGGGTGCCTACACCAGCGCCAACAACGACAAGGTGCATAAGCTCACCGTGCTCGCGCCGCAGTGGGTGAGCGACGTGAGGATCCCCCTTGATCCCGGCGGTCCGCTCGACTCCTACCGGCTCATACCGGTGCGCGAGAGCGAGTCGCGCTGGCTGAACACCGCGCCTGAGCATGGCCGCGACACGCTGATACCCGAAGGATGGTTCGAGCAATGGGCCGATACGTCACTAGCCGAGGATCCTTGGAGCACGGGGCGCGCGCCAGATAGCTTGAGAGCGTCCAGCGGGCCGATCCAGGACATCCGTGATTATTGGAACGCTGACCGAAGATACTATGAGCCCTCACAGATCAGGGTTCCCGTCCTCCTCATTCATGGCGAATGGGACTTTGACGTACCGATAAATCTCGCGCTGGCCTTCTTCGGTGAGCTCAAGAACGCCCCATACCGGCGCTGGGTCGAGATCGGAGAAGCTACCCACCTTGCCCTGATGGAGAAAAACCGCCTGATGGCCTTCAAGGCGGTGCAAAACTTCTTCGACGAGTCCTTCGTGCCAGAACGCTAGGGAGGGCTGGATCGACGAAGTCTAAGCGAACTACGGACCCGAGCTAGACCCACCCAAGGAGGTGGTCATGTCGTCCGAAACGGTCCCGCAGGCAGTTCGGGGTGCAGCCAAGGTACCAACCAAAACCTGCCACTAGATTGTAGCAAAATTAACTAATAGAGTAGGCTATCAACTCCGGCTAACGAGCGTGCGAGATCAGCATACCCGTTGCCTTCGAGTGCCTTCAGGGGTCGCGGTACCATTTTGGCCCTACAGCATCAGTTAGATCTCTCCTGAGTTACCCTTCTGGTAAGAAGAGGAAGGGTAACTATGGTTACACAAGATGGGATTGCCGGGTCAGCAGCGGTTGCCAGGTGGACGGAGAGATTCGAGGAGTTGCATAGTCGAATAGGCTACCGCTTCGCCCGTTCGGAGGCCAGAGAGCGCGTCAGCCACTATCTCGTCGGGCTGCTCGGTAAGGTCGAGCGCAAGAACGGCTGGCAACTCGCAGAGGCCATCGGGGAGCGAGATCCCCAGGGTGTCCAGCGCCTCTTGAATTCGGCCAAGTGGGATGCGGACGCCGTCCGCGAAGACCTCAGGGAGTACGTCGTCGAACACCTTGCAGACAAGGAGACGGGTATCCTTATTGTCGACGAGACCGGCTTCCTGAAGTAAGGTCAGAAGTGGGTCGGAGTGGCTCCTCAGTACACGGGCACCGCCGGGGATACGGTCAACTGCCAAGTCGGCGTGTTCCTGGCCTACTCCTCGGAGAGAGGCGCAGCCTTCGTCGACCGGGCGCTTTACCTACCCAAGGCATGGACCGACGACCTTGCCAGAAGAGCAGAGGCCGAAATTCCTGAGGAGATCACCTTTCGCAACAAGATAGAGCTGGCAGAGGTCATGCTGGAGCGGGCGTTCGGAGCCGGAGTTCCCGCCAGGTGGGTAGTTGCTGACTCCTTCTACGGTCGCCTGCACTCATTCCGGGAATGGCTAGAAGATCGAAGACGCCCCTACGCCGTGATGGTCCCGAAGACTAACGCGGTTCCTCTAGGCGGGCGCAAGAAGAAGATAGAGCAGCACGCTGAACGGTTGCCCGAGGATGCGTTCTCGGAGGTGTACCCTGCACGCGACGATGGTGGCAGACGCCCGTGGGAGTGGGCGTGCCTGGACCTCGCTCCCGATCCAGAAAAGGGAATGAGGCGTTGGCTGTTGGTTCGCATTAGCACCGACGATCCAGAGGACCTGGGCTTCTACCAAGTCTACGGTCCCGAAGGCACGTCGATCGAGGAGCTCGTCGGAGTGTGCCAGGACCGCTGGATCATAGAACAGTGCTTCGCAGAGGCCAAGGGCGAGGTCGGTCTCGATCACTACGAGGTGAGAAGATGGGACGCCTGGCATCGCTACGTCACGCTTTGCATGCTCGCCCACGCCTTACTGGTCGTCGTTCGCCTCGCCACCCGCGAGCAAGAAGAAGCCGGTAGAGGCAGTAAAAGGGGGATCTCGATCCGGATCTGATCCCGCCGACCGTGCCGGAGGTAAGGAAGATGGTGTTGGCGATGGCCGCGCCGGGGGAACGAAGACGTTCCCTTCTGGGATGGTCGTCGTGGAGGCGGGCGCACCAAGCAGTAGCCGCCCGCTACCATAAGGCGAGCCGGGCCGCTAAACGCGCCGCCAGTCAAGCGTTCGACGGGGAAAGGCCGCTCGAAACAGCCGTGGTCGCACCCGAAGAGGCGACGCTTACCGATGAACAGTGGGCACTGGTGAGTCCTGGGATCTGAGTAGCACTCGCGCAGGATCTTACGCTAAGACACGGACGAGTCTGAGCCGGCCTCCTGCCTACTTCGCTTCACGATCTCGTTGACGGTAGTCTTGGAGATGCCGAGACGTTCCGCCGTTCGCCGCTGGGAGTAGCCCTCCTCCTTTATAAGCTTCATAACCTCTGGGGCATGCTTATCCGATGGACGATATCCACGCCGGCGTCCAAAAACCTGACCTCTTGCCTTGGCAGCGGCGACACCGCTCCTCACCCGCTCGCGCAGCAGATCGTGCTCGAACTCGGCGAGAGAAGCCATCAGATTAGCGACCAGCTTCCCCTGCGGTGTAGAG
>JBARZO010000269.1:0-3890 GCA_049650165.1 Rubrobacteraceae bacterium | reverse complement strand
GAGATCATGCTGCACGAAGACGGCTCTTCACGCGTGGACATCGGTACGCCGGTCTTCAACGCCGGGGTGCGTATCGGGGGCTTCAATTTTCTGCGGGTGTCGGTAGGCAACCCGCACGCCATAGCTTTTCTGGAATCCGAGGAAGAGGTGGAGGCGTTGGATCTGCGCGATAGCGGTTCACAGATCGAAAAGAATGCCGTTTTCCCGAACGGCTCTAACGTGGAGTTCGTTTTCGTTCGCGGGACTAGTGACCTTCGTATGAGGATTTGGGAACGAGGAGCAGGAGAGACGCTGGGTTCCGGAACGGGCTCAGGGGCCGTGGCGGTGGCCGCAATACGGCTCGGCCTTGCTAAGAGCCCGGTCAGCGTGCATCTCGACGGCGGCACGGTGCAGATAGAGTGGGCGGGGGAAGGTGAGCCAGCCTACATGACGGGACCGGCAGAGTACGTTTGCGAGGGACGTTTGATCTTCTGAAGTCTCGGAGTCGTTCGGGTATTAACCGAGATCTACAATCCCGTAGCGAACAGCAAACAGCAAGGCCTGGAGCCGCGAATGAACGCCTAGCTTGTTGAGTATGTTCATCATGTGGGTACGTTCGGTGTCCAGGCTCATGTAGAGTTTTTCGGCGATCTCCTTGTTGCTCAACCCCTCCGCCAGTGCTTGTAGAACGTCCATTTCCCTGGGCGTCAGCTTTTCGATGCTTGTCCGAGCCTCGCGCTCCTCTTCCCTGGTGTGGCCCGCCAACCGGAGTAGTTCGACGAGCTCATTCGAGGAAAACAGGGTCTCACCCTCCAGTATGCGCCTTGCCCCGGAGATTATTTCGTCCACGTCCACCGATTTGTGCAGTACGCCGGACGCCCCAGCCTCGACGGCCCGGGCATGATCCGCCCGATCCAGGCTTGCGGTAAGGACCAAAGCCGCGAAGTCTGGGTTTGCCTTGCGAAGCTCTTTTACGAGCTCCACCCCCTCTCCATCAGTTAAAGACAAGTCTAAAATTCCCACGTCGGCGGAGTATTCGGCATTTTCTAGCTTCCGGCGTGCTTCTTCTAGCGTTCCAGCCTGGAGGAATATTTCGAAGTCCGGCTCTTGTTCGAACACAAGAGCAAGCGTCTGACGAAATGCAGTATGGTCTTCGACGAGCAGTACCTGTCGCATCCTGTCCCCTTGCAATCAATTTTCTTGTACTCGGCTGTCACACTTTATACAGAACATTCTTCACGTAAATATAACAATCAGAGAGCAAAAGTAGAGTAGGAGGCTAAGTCTTTGCCGAATCTCTGAAATCTTTCTCTACGGAGGACGCGGCGAAACTCAGACGTACCCTGGTTCCCTTTTCTTCACTGCTTTGGATCTCGAGGTCTCCGCCAAGCGCCCGGGCTCGCTCTTCCATGCCTACAATGCCTACTCCGCGCGTAGCGGTGGAGTCGAAGCCCTTTCCGTCATCTTCCACTTCCACCCGGACGTTCTCTCCGTCGAAACCAAGCGTAACTGTCACGTTCTGAGACTCCGAGTGGCGTCGGGCGTTGGTGAGCGCTTCCTGAATTATCCTCACCGCTTCGACGCAGTTTTCTCCCGCCAGAGAGGTTGGAAATTTATCCTCGACGACGAAACTTATACTCCTCTCCGGTGACATCTGGCCGTTCAGGTCTACGAGAGATTCCAAAGAGCGCACGAGCGACCGTTCCTGGGTGTTTTCGACCCGCAGATCATATATCGCGTCCCTTATACCCTCCACCGACCCGCGGAGAGATTCCACCTGCTGGTCCCTTTCATCGCTCCGCCCGTCGTCGCCGGTCATTCTTCGCGTCGCCTGCATGGACTGCAGCGTGTAGGTGAGGTCCTGCAGAACAACGTCGTGCAAGTCGCGGGCGATCCGGCGTCGCTCTGCCTCCCGGATCTCGCGCAGGGCTTCCTCCGACCGCTTTCGCTCGGAAATGTCCTCCATCATGCCCTCATGTCCCACAAGCTCACCCTCGGAATTCCTTAGAGCCCGGACCGACAAAGAGACCGGTAGCTCGGTTCCGTCTTTTCGGTACATCTGCGTCTCGAAACCCGAGATCGAGTCTTGCAAGAGGATCAAACGCCGAAGCTCTTCCCGATGCTCGGGGTACACGTAGAGTTGGTTCGTTACGTTGGAGACGCTCCCCATAAGTTCTTCGGGTGATTCGTAGTCCAGCATGCGCGCCATGGCAGGGTTCGCCGTGAGCAGCCTGCCGTCGATGGTGGTCTGAAATATGCCTTCCACGGAGTTCTCGAAGATACCCTGGAAGTTCTCTTCGGCCCGCTTTCGCTCCGTAACGTCTCGGGAGTTGACGACGATGCCTTTCACGCTCGGTTCGTGGAGCAAGTTGTTGCCTATGGCCTCAAAGTGCCTCCAGGAACCGTCTTTGGCGCGCACCCTGTATTCTACGGTCGGGTGGAGTCCGGGCCGACCAACGTAGTCCGAAAAGACCTTCGCCACCTTTTCAGCGTCTTCCGGGTGGATGAGATCTACGGCCCGATGCCCGATTCTCTCTTCGGGTTTGTATCCGAGTATGCGCTCTATCGACGGACTTTCGTAGGTTATGAAACCTTTAGAATCCAGGATTACTATGAGATCCGAGGCGTACTGGACGAGGGAGCGGAACCGCTCCTCATTCTCCTGAAGGGCCTTCTCAGCTTGTCGGCGCTTGCGGCGCACCACGGCCTCCCGCAACTCACGCTCGATCGCCGAGGTAAGCCGAACCAGGTTGCCCTTCATAATGTAGTCTTGGGCCCCGAACTTCATGGCCTCTACCGCGGCGTCTTCGCCGATCTGGCCGCTCACGATGATGAACGGCACGTCCACGAAACTCTTTGACCGGAGCAACTCCAGCGCCGATAGCGAGCTGAAATTCGGCATGGAGTGATCCGAGACCACCAGTTCCCAGTCCTCTTCTTCGAGCGCGGCCTCCATCTCCTCCGCCGTCTCCACCCTTCGGTAGGCTGGATCGTAGCCTCCGCGACGCAACTCCCGCGCCAGGAGCAACGTATCGTCCTCGGAGTCCTCTACTACAAGTACCTTGAGTGGCACACTCATCTGAACGTCCTTCGGGGTTACGTTTCTCAAGGTTCTGCACCGGCCACCTTTGCCAGTACTTACTTGCTCGTATCCCGGCCTACGGATCCTTTCCCTTGCTCCGCCCTTCTACTATTCTAATCCGGGCGGATGAATCCGGCAAACGGGAACATATTTACCGCTCCAAACCTTCCTGAGCTCTTTTGGTCCATTTCTCGCCGGGGTTTCTTCCAAAAATCACTCATTTGGGGGATGTGTTTACCATATTTAGGATGCACAATCTATTTACGGAGCGACCGGCACCCCTCCCCCTCCTAACAAGCCGGTTCGCCACCGCAGTGGGCCGGCGCCCCATCTCCCCCTTTTTTTGGTGCCGACCCACTCCCCCTTCCCGGCCCCGAGTCTCTGTCCGGTAGTCGCTCTAAGGACACTATCGGGGCTCGTTCCGGGCGGGGCCGCCGTTCCCGAATTTCGGGAAGGGGGCGTTACCTGGTCGTGAACCGCCAGATTCGGTCCGCCGCGAGCGGGTTGCCGGCCAGGTCTTTACCCCCCCGGGCTTTGCCGACCACGAGGACCGAGTAGGAGGTTTTCGGGGCGAGCCGGGTGCTGGACTTCAGGATCGCCCGGTTCCTGGCCGCGTCGTAGACTACCCGGGCCGGCACAGCCCGGCGGCCTTTCAACAGCCGGACGGTCGTCTTGCTGACGGTGGCCCGGTTCATCTTCTCGGAGAAGGTGACCACGACGGGCGATCGGGCAGAGACGTTCCGGGCCCCACTGGCCGGATTGGTCCGGAGCACCCTGGGCGCCGTGGCGTCTACCGTCCAGACAAACGCCTCCGAGGTGGCCCCTGCAT